>NZ_JBSFZS010000038.1:0-66125 GCF_053600395.1 Streptomyces sp. NPDC005070
GACGCTGTAGCGGACAGGCCCCGGGCGCCGCAGCCGAGGGCCCCCGCCCGTCGGCTGCGGCGTGTCCGGTGTCCGGTCGTCGGTGACCATCGCCGTTGACGTCAGACCTCGATGCCAGAAGGGGGCCGCCTACCGAGATCGGTAGGTGGCCCCCTTCTGAACTGGTGCCCCCGGCAGGATTCGAACCTGCGACACCCGCTTTAGGAGCGAGGTGAGGTGGTCACAGACCTGACCTGTGGATTTCCCGCATCGGATGGAGTGGGTGATGCGTCCCCATGCGCACCGTGATTCCCCCTGACTCCCCGCGCGTTCTGGCACGAGAGTGGCACGGCCGCACAGCCCCTCAACGGATCACGCAAATGGCCGGCATAGGCGCTCTCCACTCGCCCAGTTCTGCGACGAGGGATGTCGTACTTCTCCAGCCACACCGCCTGGACCGAGGGATCAGCGGCCAGCACAGTGAGCGACTCGACCAGCAGGCGTCGGCGAAACGAAGGGTCGGTAGTGGTCACGGCACGATCGTCGCACGCGACTGCCCTTGCGATCTGTGGTTGTTCCTCCCAGCTCCTGAATGTGGCAGCGCGGGCGGTGTCTGGTTGATCAGTCAAGGCGCTCAGTAGCCGAAGAAGTGCGGGGCCGGGTCTCCGACCTGCACCCCTGCAATCGATCAACGCTGCGACCTGCAACTTGGCCGTCGATGGTTGTCAGCGTTGGTCGTCGTTGAGCACCCTCGGACGGCCCAGAGACGGCCCGGGTGGGGCGCCGTGTGCTGCACCTCAACGCGAACTTGCCAGTGCCGCACGGCCAAGGTGTGCCGAGGACGGTGGCGATGCCCCAAAGCAGCAGCGGCATGAGGCCATCGGCATATGCGGCGAAGGTGAGCGCGCCTTCGGCGTGATTACTAAATGTAACTGATTGAATATTCTGGGTGACTAGTCGTGACGTACACGACGCCCGTACCCAAGGAGAGAACCCTCATGCGACGCGTGCTCATCAGGGCGGCCGGCTTGGCCGCCGTCGGCGTGCTGGCCTTCGCCACGGCACAGCCCACTCAGGCCAACACCCTCAGCAAGCAGCCCGGCCACGCCGCCGCCGAGAGCGCCGCGTACTTCGTGATGACCGACATCACGCGGGAGGAATTCGTCATCAAGCTGACCAAGCCAGGGGACATCGAGCACGCCCGGGAGCTCGTCAGCGGGCAGACCACCGACCGTCCCCACGTGATCGCGCGGATTCTCAAGCGGCAGGCCCCCTACAACCCGCGCTGGAGCTACCACAACAACCCCGACACCACGGAATTCTTCGACTACGCCATCGAAGTCTGTGACGCGACCATCCCGTACGTCGAAGACCACCTGGATGAAGCCGGCGGAGCCTTCCTGCCCGGCCTGTACTGGTGCGACTGGACCTCGCGCCTCATCAGGGAAATCCCCGCCCCGTAGCTGACCGACAAGGCCGGCTGACGCCGAACCCTCACGACGCCCCGGCCCGCGCACATCTGCCCGATGGTCCCCTGGCCATGCTTCCCCAAGGTCGGCCGCACTCCACAAGAACGGCCTGAGCCGCTGACCGTTACCGACGGACAATCTTGAAATCCGTCGTGGCGCGAGTCACCGTGGGTTCAAATCCCACACCCACCGCAGGTGAACGGCCCTCGACCGGGAGAAACGGTCGGGGGCCTTCGTCGTGTGCGCTGGCGTTAGCGACTGTCGTTCCCCGTGAGTTCCCGGTCTGACGGGCACGGATGGGGCACGGATGGGGCACGGTCCTCGCCTCGGTCCTCGATGCGCGGGGCGATCTAGTCTGTCGTTGGACGGCGACCGGGACGGACTGAGGCGCGGCGGGGGCATCGGGTGGACTGGGAGCTGGGGGCGGCCGGCCTCGCGGTCGGGATGCTCATTGCTGTGGTGACTGCGCCGGTCGGAGTGTCCGGGGCGGTGTTCCTCCTGCCCGTACAGCTCAGCGTCTTCGCTGTGCCGAACCCGTCCGTCACGCCCACGAACCTGCTCTACAACGTCGTGGCAGGGCCTGGCGCCCTACTGCGCTACCACCGAAACGGCGCCCTGAAGGGTCCGCTGCTGCGTCAACTGGTGTTGGGCACGCTGCCCGGTGTGGTCCTCGGAGCGGTCATCCGCGTGTTTGCCCTCCCGGGCCCGAACGTCTTCCGCCTCCTGGTCGCCGCCCTGATGCTGCCGCTCGGCACCTGGCTCATCATCCGGACTCTCCGCCCCGATACCCCGGAGATCCAACGCCCCGAGCCTTCACCCCGGACCGTGACCCGACTGGCTCTCGCGGTCGGGGTCGTGGGTGGCATCTACGGCATCGGCGGCGGTTCGGTCCTCGGCCCCGTCCTCGTCGGCCGCGGCATCCCTGTCTCCCAAGTCGCCCCGGCCGCGCTCGCCTCCACCTTCGCCACCTCGTTGCTCGGCGCCTCCACCTACGCCCTGCTGTCACTGGGCCACAGCGGAAGCATTGCCCCCGACTGGTTCCTCGGCCTGGCCTGCGGCCTGGGCGGTCTCATCGGCGGCTATGTCGGCGCCCGCCTCCAGCC
This sequence comes from Streptomyces sp. NPDC005070, assembly GCF_053600395.1. Classification (NCBI taxonomy): domain Bacteria; kingdom Bacillati; phylum Actinomycetota; class Actinomycetes; order Kitasatosporales; family Streptomycetaceae; genus Streptomyces; species Streptomyces sp. NPDC005070. The sequence goes on from NZ_JBSFZS010000038.1 coordinate 2,552, forward strand.
ACGGATGCCCGAGACCTTCCTCCGCCTGCTCCTGGGAACACTGGCCGCAGGGCTCGGCGCCCTCTATGCCGTGAACGCGCTGCGCTGACCCGTCCTCCCCGCGCACCCTGCATTACAGGTTGGTTCGGCTCCCGAAGTCACCCCGACCGCCCCAGCCACGACGTGTTCTGAGGTCATGCCGCCGGCCAACCCTCTCCAGGGCGCGCGTCGTCGGCGCAGCGCGGGCGGAGCGGGCCGAAGGCAGGAGCGGCGCCCGCAGCGGAGCCGGGAGCGCGCCCGGCGGAGCGGAGCGCAGCCGGGGCTTGATGATCCGGGAGGTGGAAGGGAAACGCGCCTTCAAGGAAGGGGAGTAGGAGGGGCTGCTGCCCTCCTGAGGGATCGGCGCAGGGCGTGTCTGCTGTGTACGCGCAGCAAGTCGCTCGCTTCGAAGGCTTCCCGAAGGGCGGTCTCGGCCGACTCGAGTGTCTGCTGAAGGCGGGCTGCCTCGGCCCGCGTCCCGTCGGTCCAGTCGCGAACAGGCCCGCTCGCTCGGACGGAGTCAGCCATGGACACGCGAGCCGCGTAGGCAGCGGATTGCAGGGACACAAGTGAGTCGGGAACCTGTATGTCGTCCACCCCCACATGCTAGGCGCGGCGGGGGAGTGCCATAGGGCAGGGCGTAGTGGCACGCGAGTGGCACGGCATCGGAAACGGCAAAGGGCCAGTCCGGGAGGAAACTCCTCCTGAGCTGGCCCTTCTATCTGTGCCCCCGGCAGGATTCGAACCTGCGACACCCGCTTTAGGAGTTTGATCCTGCGGCTCTCTGACCGCCCTCGCAGTGCTATCGGCGGAGCGCGGACGTTCGCTCAATGCCGCCTGCGTCCAACGTCGTTGATGTCAGCCGTGGATGTCAGGTTGGATGGGCCGATGGAGCGCATCGAGGCTGAGTTGTTCACCGATGGCGGCAACGACGCCGTGGTTCGCATGCCGGGTAGGAGGTTCCCCGGGGTCGTGGTGCAGGGCGACTCCCTTCACATCCTCCGCGGTGACGCGGCCGAGTTGGCGGAGGCCTGCGAGCGAGGCGACCTGGATGAAGCTCGGGACTCCGCGGGCCTTCTTCTGGCGAACCTCGAAGCTCTGCCGGCGCGGTACGAGGCAGCGTTGGACGAGCACGAGATTCCGCGGCCGTACTGAGCTGTCAGGCCATCAGCTTGTAAAGCCTTACTGGCGGTTGCTGGACTGACCTGCGGCAGAACGGCTACGGCAGTCAACGGGCCGACGACCTGGTCTCCGCCATTCCCCGTAGTTCCCGGCGCGACCCGGCACGGTTCTGGCGCGACCTCTTCGTCCCGAACTCTCAGCTGGGCGGTCAATGAGGTCTGGTCGGTCGGCCACTAATGGCTGTTGGCGGTCATTGCAGGTCGCGTGGCCGGCCGGATCGACCTGGCGGCTACAAGGCCGGTGGCCCGTGCGCGGCATTCATCCAAATGGCGGAGCCGCTGGACGTCTCGGCAAGCGCACCCATCGTTCCTACCTGAAAGTGGGGCATTGAGGATCCGACATCCCCACTCCAGGTACCAACGAAAGAGGAAAGTATGGCCGGCAAGGCTAGCATCGTGTTTGCCCACGGCTTGTGGGCAGATGGATCGTGCTTCGCAAAGCTGATCCCCGCACTCCAGGCCGAGGGCCGCGAAGTCTTCGTCTCGCAGCACGGCCTCGACTCGCTTGAGAGCGACGTCGCCTGCGTCACCCGCGCCATCAACCACGTGCCCGGCCCGGTCGTCCTCGTGGGCCACTCCTACGGCGGCACGCTGATCACCAAGGCGGGCGTGCACGACCGGGTAGGCGCTTTGGTGTACATCTGTGCGCTCGCCCCGGACGACGAGGAGACCTCGGCACAGCACCTCGCCGCGTTTGACAGCTCGCCGATTTTCGAGCACCTCGAGGTCGCCGACAACCGCATCTACCTCAAGGAGTCGGGCATCGGCCACTTCTGCGGCGACCTGTCGCCGGAGGAACAGAAAGTCGTGCTGGCCACCGCTAACCCGCCGGTCTCGGACCTCTTCGAACAGCACGTACCCGGCAACGCCTGGCGACAGAAGCCGAGCTGGTTCATCGTGGGCACTCAGGACCGCACGGTGCAGCCGGACCGGGAGCGCGCCTCCGCCGAACGGATGAAGGCCACGACCGTCAGCCTCGACAGCAGCCACGTTCCGATGCTCTCTCAGCCCAACGCTGTCCTAGACGTGATCCGCGACGCTGCGAAGAGCCTGGAGTAGGGCCGTGAGGAAGCCCCGGCGAACGGTTCTCGCTGCCGCCGGACGACCTAGCCAGCGCGTGTCTTTCGTGGGTCGGCCAGTTGATCGGATGTGTCTGTCCGATTAGTGATCACTGATTCGATGTGGGACCGGATCGAACCGTTGATGCCAGCGGATCCGGTTCGTGGGCGGCGTTGGGCCGACCACCGACGCATGCTTGAGGCCATCGCGTGGAACTACCGCACCAACTCGCCCTGGCGGGAGCTCTCCGACTGTCGTCGGTCGGGCCGTCGAACTGTAGTTGGACGTAGTCCATGACGAACTGCACCGAGTACAGCCGGAAGCAGACAAGGCGCTCGAGTAGGGAGTTCGGCTTATTGGCCACAGTGGGAAGTCTCAGGTCAGGATAGGCATTCTCGGCTTCTCAGCCCGACGAGACGTGCTCCTTGCGCACCCCCGGTCTTCACCACCCGCACCGGGCGCCAAGTCGAGCCGCGGAACGTCTATCGCTCCTTCACCCGTGTCGCCGAGTCCGCCGGCTGCATGACGCTCGGCACGGCACCGCCACCCTGCTCACGGCGGCCGGAGCCGCGCCCCGCGTCGTGATGGAGATCCTGGGGCACTCGCAGATCAGCATCACCATGGACGTCTACACGCACGTCGTGCAGGACACACAGCGCGAGGCCATGAGTCACATGGACCGGCTGCTCAGGAGGCGCCCCGGTCGTCCGCGACCGCCGCCGTTGATGTCAGACCTAGATGTCAGAGGGGCCTCACCTACGGATTTCCGTAGATGAGGCCCCTCTGAACTGGTGCCCCCGGCAGGATTCGAACCTGCGACACCCGCTTTAGGAGAGCGGTGCTCTATCCCCTGAGCTACGAAGGCGGGGCTTGACGGAAGCCTTGTGGGAAACCCCGGAGGGGTGGCCCAGCCCGGCTCGGCAAGCGTGCTGGTCAGGTGGCGTGCCCATGCTGTGTGGGTGATGCCCTCACGGACACTTTCCCGGGCACATGCCTGGTAGCCGACTGACCGCTGACAGCCTAGCCGATCAGACTGGGCGTGGGCGCCTGGATTGTCGTGGGAGCGGGTCTTCGGTGAAGACACGGCTGTGACCTGGGGGTTCCGGGAGTCTGGGGGGTCCCTTCTGTCCTCTTGCCCTCCATGGCCAGGCGTAGCGGGCGATGGCCGCACTCCTGGGTGGGGTGCGGCCATCGAGGCTGTGGAGAGAAGCCAGGCGACGCGGGGCGCCTGCTGAGCGTTGCTGTGGGCTTCGAGGTGGATCTGGTGCCTGGTGGCGTTCCGGGAGAGGGCGAAACCGAGTACGAAGATCTTCTGACGCTCGATGCCGTAGGCGATCACGCGCCGGTTCCAGAGGCGGATCGGGATACCTGCGGAACTTGATCAAGCGCTGCCGCCGCACGCCTCGGTCACCCTGACGTGGTCCACGCTGGAGAGCCGGATGATTCCGAGGTCGATTCCGGCGGCACCAGGCGAGACTGGGCATACCGCGCAGGCTGAAGGTCAGGCTTGGATCGACCTCACGCGTGCCGGTCGTCTGCCGCTCTGGGAGATGGCCCGCAGGGACTCATGGGGTGAGGAGTTCGCACTCCTTGATGACCAGCACGGTGCCGTCCTCGCTGAAGACCCGACATTCTCCCTTGACGGTGACGGTGACGCCCAGGGGGACGCTTCGCACGAGCCGGAACGACTCCTTGATCCGGTGGTCGAACGGCAGCACGAAGATGGCGATGTGGGGGCCTCCGGGGACATCTGACACTTCCACCACCGGCGTACCGTATTGGCTTTCGCCCGTTCGGACGGAGATTCCCTCGAGAGTGAGGAACTTCCCGTAGTAGGCACGCTCGGCGGCGGCGCGGTCCGCGGTGAACTCGTTGTGGAGGTCTCGAATCTTCATGGGTTGCCGCCTTCTCTGGTGTCGCGTGATCCTGCTGGTCTTGTTCGAGTTGTCGTCGACTGGTGTTCCGCGCTCGAGATCTTCTTACGGTTGGCCTTCTTGAGGATGTCGTCTGCCGTCTTGGTCCGGGCGGGGTCGCACCGGGTGGGTCCTTCCCCTGCAACTTGGTGCCGACGCCGTTCGGTTGAACCACGTTGAACCGAGGCGGGCGGCATCAGCGCCAGGAGACGGGGCTGCGGTAGCCGGCCACGCGCTCGGGGCGGCGCCAGCGGGCCTGCGGGCGCCGGTTGCCATGGGCGAACCGCGGCGTGGTGGCACGCTGCGCGGCGGTGCGGGCCGCCAGAACCGCGATCAGCGCGGCGAGTTCCTCGGGAGTGGGATCGCCGTGGATGACGCGGAGGTCCCCCTGGTCCATCTGCTGCTCCTTCGGTGCGCTCACTGGGGTGGGTTGCCGTGCTTGCGGGCGGGCAGGTCCGCGTGCTTGGTGCGGAGCATCCGCAGGGAGCGGATGAGCACCTCGCGGGTGGCGGCGGGGTCGATCACGTCATCGACCAGGCCGCGCTCGGCGGCGTAGTAGGGGTGCATCAGCTCGTCCTTGTACTGCCGCACCATCTCCACGCGCTTGGCCTCCGGGTCGGTGGCGGCGGCGATCTCGCGGCGGAAGATGACGTTGGCGGCGCCCTCGGCGCCCATCACGGCGATCTCGTTGGTCGGCCAGGCGAACGCGAGGTCCGCGCCGACGGAGCGGGAGTCCATGACGATGTACGCGCCGCCGTAGGCCTTGCGCAGCACCAGCGAGATCCGCGGCACGGTGGCGTTGCAGTACGCGTACAGCAGCTTGGCGCCGTGGCGGATGATGCCGCCGTGCTCCTGGTCCACGCCCGGCAGGAAGCCGGGCACGTCCAGCAGGGTGACCAGCGGGATGTTGAAGGCGTCGCACAGCTGAACGAACCGGGCGGCCTTCTCCGAGGCGTGGATGTCCAGCACGCCCGCGAGGGACTGGGGCTGGTTGGCGACGATGCCGACGACCTGGCCGTCCATGCGGGTGAGGGCGCAGATGACGTTGGTGGCCCAGCGCTCGTGGATCTCCATGAACTGGCCCTCGTCGGCCAGCTCCTCGATGACCTTGCGCATGTCGTAGGGGCGGTTGCCGTCGGCCGGGACCAGGTCCAGCAGCGCCTCGCAGCGGCGGTCGGCCGGGTCCTCGGTCGTCTCGGCCGGCGGGGTCTCGCGGTTGTTCTGCGGCAGCATCGACAGCAGGAACCGGACCTCCTCCAGGCAGGTCCGCTCGTCGTCGTAGGCGAAGTGCGCCACCCCGGACACCTGGGCGTGCACGTCCGCGCCGCCGAGGCCGTTCTGGGAGATCTGTTCGCCGGTGACGGCCTTGACCACGTCCGGGCCGGTGATGAACATCTGCGAGGTCTCGCGGACCATGAACACGAAGTCCGTCAACGCCGGGCTGTAGGCGGCGCCGCCCGCGCACGGGCCGAGCATCACGCTGATCTGCGGGATCACGCCCGAGGCGCGGGTGTTGCGCTGGAAGATGCCGCCGTAGCCGGCGAGCGCGGTGACGCCCTCCTGGATCCGGGCGCCGGCGCCGTCGTTCAACGAGACCAGCGGGGCACCGGCCGCGATGGCCATGTCCATGATCTTGTGGATCTTCTGCGCGTGGGCCTCGCCCAGTGCGCCGCCGAAGATCCGGAAGTCGTGCGCGTACACGAATACGGTGCGGCCGTGGACGGTGCCCCAGCCGGTGATCACACCGTCGGTGTAGGGCTTCTTCGCCTCCAGGCCGAAGCCGGTCGCGCGGTGCCGGCGCAGCGGCTCGACCTCGTTGAAGGAGCCCTCGTCCAGCAGCAGCTCGATGCGCTCCCGCGCGGTCAGCTTGCCCTTGGCGTGCTGGGCCTCCGTGGCCGCCAGGCTCGGCCCCGCCAGCACCTGCTCACGGATCGCGTGCAGCCCGGCGACACGGCCATGGGCGTCACTGGTGCTCACGGGGGCTGCGGTGAGCAGGGTCATGCCCGGTATTCCCGGCCGGGGTTGCACACGAACGGGCCGCGGACCAGCTCCTCGATCCGCGCACCGCCGAGCAGGCAGTCCAGCGACCACTTGTTCGCGGAGTGCGCGATCAGCGCGCGCAGGCCGTCCTCGGCCGGCGGCGTGTCGCGCCGACCGCTGATCACGCCACGGGTGTTGTCCGGGGTCGGGGCATGGGTCTCGTAGACGATCTCGAGCGTCATGACTCAGTCCTCCTGCACCATCACGAGCAGTTGCTCGGGGAAGCGTTCGCCGGCGAACGCCCCGGCGGGGACCAGCCGGTCGATCTCGGCGAGCGCGGCCGCCGTCGGCACCACCCGGCCGGCCTCGGCGTTGTCGGTCATGGCCATGGCCCCGACGGAGTCCTCGCCCGGAACCGCTTCCTCAGGCCGGTGGTCACCGATGGTGGTCATCACGCTCACCTTTCTCGCGGCAACTCGGGTGTGCGGTGCTGGGACGGGAGGCGCTGGGAAGTGCGGTCGGAGTCGGTGGCGGGGAGGGGCGGCGCGGCCTCCCTCCGCCGACGCGGGTCGGGGTCGGTGAACGGGCCCGCCGTGCTGATCACGCCGTCGGTGCGGACCAGGACCGCGTCGGGGGAACGCAGCCCTGGTCCGCGCAGGTCCGCCAGGGGCGGACCCGAGAGCCGGACGACGAGTGGCCTGCCGTCCGGAGCCTTGGGTTCGAGGCCACCGCCGGTCGCCGTCGCCGGAGCTTCGGGCCGCGCGGTCACGCGGTCACGAGGTCCTCGAGCAGCGCGACCTGGTGGCGAAAGAGAAGGATCCTCGCGTTCTTCCAGGCCGCCGAACGCTGTGGGAGCCACAGCCGCACGGGTACCCGCAGCGTCAGAAGAAGCACGAATCGTAGGCGCACAGCCGGCGATCATCGCCGGACCGGCAGGAGGATCGGAACCTGTGCCCCGCGGGTGACCTGCACGCACGGCATTGTCGGCAAGCACCGGAGGAGTTGGTTCGGCCGCCGCCCGTAAGGTTTCCGGACCGCTTCACCGAGCCTGAGTCGAGCTTCCTTCGCTGAACTTCCGTCGAGTTCAGTGAAGGAAGCGGCGGTGACATACAGGAACGCGCGGCCCGGGGCTGGGCCCCGGAGTAAAGCTCGTGATTATTCGTGAATACTCGAAGAATTCACGAATAATCGAGGCTTACGAACAGCCGAGGTCAGCCGACCGGCGTCTCGCTGGTCGAGATGAGCCTGTGGTATTCCTTGGCGTCCAGGGCGAGGGTCTCGTCCGACGGGTCGAAGATCATGCCGTAGACGGCGTGAACACCCTGATAGTCGAGCTGGCAGAACTCCAGCGACTGGGTGACCGGGGCGAGGTACTCGTCGAGGGGCCGTCGGGCGAGGCCGTCCGCGGCGTAGGTCTCCAGGGTGCTGCCGACCGTGACGGCCAGCCAAGCCTTCTTGCCGCTCAGCGCGGAGGCGGAACCGTCGAAGGTGAAGGCGAAACCGTGAACCAGCACCGCGTCGAACCAGGCCTTGAGAAGCGAGGTCACGTTGTACCAGTAGACCGGGAACTGGAGAACGATGGTGTCGTGCTCGCGCAGCAGCTGGTGCTCGCGTGCGACATCGATGTTGGAATCGGGGTAGGCCTGGTAGAGGTCGTGGACGGTGACGTTGTCCAGGTCCTTGATCTCGGCGAGCCGAGCGGCGTTGGCACGGGATTCCGTGAGGTTCGGGTGGGCGACAATGACGAGGGTGCGAGGTGTGGTCACTGACTTTTCCATTTCTCCTGTAGGACGCGAATCCATATGCGTCCTTACTGTCAATACCGGCGAGCAGGTCGGCCGTGGCCGCGGTCATGCGTTCTTCTCGAGCGCTTTGAAAGGGCGATCGCTTTCGGAACGAGCGGCTGCGTGTCTTAGTAAAGGCGGTCGGCGGTCCGAGCGGCGTTTATCACGCGAGATTGACGGACTCGTTCCACCGGTGACCGTCCCCGTGGTGGATGTTCACGCTCACGACCGATGCTCTGCGCCGGAACGAGGGCCCACGGGGTCAGTGCCCGATGGCGTTGAGTTCGGCGATCGCCTCGTCGGGCAGTTGCAGGTCGGCCGCGGCGATGTTCTCCCGCAGGTGAGCGACGCTGGAGGTTCCGGGGATCAGCACCGTCGACGGCGAGCGCCGCAGCAGCCAGGCGAGCGCCACCTGCTGCTCGGAGGCGCCGAGGCGGCGGGCGACGTCGCGCAGGGTCCGTGACTGCAGCGGTTGGAATCCGCCGCCGAGGGGGAAGAACGCGGCGTAGGCGATGTTCTCCTCGGCGCAGCGATCGACGAGGTCGTCGTCGGCGCGGTCGACCAGGTTGTACTGGTTCTGCACGGTCACCACGGGGGCGATGGCCTGGGCCTGGGTGAGCTGGGCGTCGGTGATCCCGCTGAGGCCGAGGTGACGGATCAGGCCCTGCTCACGCAGGCCGGCCAGGGCGCCGAACGGCTCGGCGATCGAGGACCCGTCACCGCCGTCGAATCCGGCCGCACGCAGGTTGACCACGTCCAGGGTCTCCAGGCCGAGGTGCCGGAGATTCTCGTGGACCTGGGCCTTGAGGTCGGCGGGGTCCAGGGAGGTGATCCAGCCGCCGGTGGCGCTGCGGCGGACGCCGACCTTGGTGACGATGTGCAGACCGGCCGGGTAGGGGTGCAGGGCCTCCTTGATCAGTTCATTGACGACAGTCGGCCCGTAGAAGTCGCTCGTGTCGATGTGGGTGATGCCGAGCTCGACCGCCGCGCGCAGCACGGCGATCGCCTGAGTGCGATCCCTGGGCGGTCCGAAGACACCGGGACCGGTCAGCTGCATCGCGCCGTATCCCATCCGGGTGATGCTCAGGTCGTCGGCGAGGGTCAGCGTCGGCAGGGCGGGGATGTTCATCGGAAGGCCTCTCGGGTCTGTTCGCGGCATCGTTGCGGACCTTCGGCGCGTCCACTGGGTAGACCCCTCGTTCCTTCACGTCACCGCTGCTTCCTTGTTCTTTGCGGGTCGGGCGCCCGGCGGGAGCGGCGACCGTGCCGCCGGCGCGGGTGTGCACCGGGGTCGCCCAGGGCCGGGATGCGGAGTCGGACGCAGGTCGTCACGATGCGGTGGGTGCGGGCGGCGGTCAGGCGGTGGGTGCGGCCGGGCAGGGCCCTGGAGATCCACACGAGCTTGCCTGTCGGGCCGGTGGCGACCTGGTGGTTCGCGCCGTGGCGGCGGTGCTTGCCGGGGTGGTCGGCGCGGCCGTCGCCGACCCGGCCGCACTCGGCGACCCGGCCGCACTCGGCGAGGGTGCCGTCGATCAGGACGTACTCGGCGTCCGGGTCGCGGAGCGCCCGGATCAGGCCGGGCGCCCTGCGGGCGAGCGGGGCCCGCTCGACGAGTGCGTGCGGCAGGACGGGTAACCACCAGGGCTCCCGGGCAACGGAGTTGAGACGTCAGTCAGATGCCTCACTCAACTGCTCGGGAGCCCTGTCCGTTTTCCCCGCCTGCGACTGCCCGACCGTCACACCGATCGGAGGCTCCCCTGAAAAGGCGCCTTCACAGCCGTGCCCGAACCTGCTGAGACAGCAGGCGGACACGGGTGGCTCAGCGGCGGTTCATGCGACGGAAGCTGCCGGATTGTTCCCGACAGCCGCCTTGACGGTGTCATCCTGCGGGGAGTTCCGGACCGTCGCAAAGTTGAACGCCTTGTCGCGAATGGTGACTGTCCATGAGAGTCCGGACCTCTCACCCACGGTAAGTCCCAACACGATGAGCGGCATATGCCACTCGTACTTCACGAGCGTGCCCTGGTCCGCATGGCTGTCCGAGCCGTCGTGCGCCGTTACATTGCCGTAGTTGTTGACGGCGAAGACGTCGGGCGTGGAAATCATCTTGCCGATTCTGGCCTGGCCGGCTTCGATGAAGTCTTCTCGCCGCTCGACGTGGGACAGTGCGTCTATCTGCCGCTGCTCCTCGGCGCGATAGTAGTCACGGATCTGGATTCCCGTGCTTTGCGCGACGACGCTTCGCGGCACCGTCAGGAACCGAAGCGTGTTGCCAAGGGGCAGCTTCGGCGAGTAGAGACTGTTCTTGAGGACGAACATGTTTGCGCTGTCGCGGTCGAGGAAATCCGCCCTCATTTTTTCCATGAAGGAGCCGATCTTGACCGGCGGGGCAGAGCCTTCGGTGAACGAGACAGGGAGTTCCTTGCTCGCACCGGAGGGCGAAGTCTGAGCGGGCGGCAAGAACTCTGCCAGCTCATCGGCCCGGATCTCCAGCTCTGCGAGACCTTGGGCGATCTGGAAGCCGTCCTGCCGAGTCTTCAGGGTCTTCATCAGCGCCTGGTGGAATCGGAAAACCTTGTATCCGTCCTGCAGCGGAAACGGAATACACGTAAAGATGCCCTGCAGGTGCGGATCGGAGCGATAGGTGACGGAGGCCAGCAGGAAGCTGTCGTAGTAGCTTTCGTACCTCTCCGCGAGGAGCCCTTGGAAGGACGAGAGAGGGAAATCCTCGGGACTGTCGAAGGTCAGCTCCACCAGGTGGCACTTGGAAAAGAGCGGATTCCCTCGGAAGAAGTGCTTCATGGCCTCCTCGAACTCGGTGAGATCGAAGGGCCTGTCAACCTTGTACGTTGAGAGCGACGGAAAGAACTGCGACGCATCAATGAACGGGAACGTGGTCAGGGAGAGCCGAAGGATTTTGTCGGCGATGGACACGGGCATTTGGTTGCCTCCATTAACTGGTGTGTTCCGGGAAGCGCCGCCGGCGATTTCCCACCAAAACGCGCCACATGATGCCCGGGGTGCACAATGTTGTCGGCGGTTCAAGCAAGTACTGGACTTTCAGGAATTTCTCGGCCACGACCATGTCCGTCTCGGCCGCGGCGAGCACTTTGTCCATGTAGGAGTTGATGAGCCGCACGGGAAGGGGCCGCGGGCCTTCGATCTGCGGTAGGGCCAGGTCACTGCCGGTCGCCATCTTCCAGGCGACGCCGATGGGCTTGGCGGCCTTGCGGAAGAATCGTTGCGCGACCTGATCCAGGTCACCGCTCAGCGAGTCACGCAGTGCCATCGCCTGGAGCGAGGCCACCGTCATCCCCTGGGCGTAGATGGGGTTGAAGCTGGATATCGCATCGCCCACGACCAGCAGCCTGCGCGGGAATCGGGTCAGCTTCTCGTAGCGACGGCGCACGCTCGCCGGGAACCGGTGCGCGGAAATCTCGCTGAGCGGCTCAGCGTCGCGGATCGCCGCGAAGACGTGTTCGGGAACCAGCGGCCTGGCGAACTCCACCCACCCGGCCGGGTCGGTCGGCGGATGGTGGTCGCGGTAACCGATCAGCGTCAGGACCCAGCGGCCGTCCTCTTCCTCCAGGAATTCCGCGCCCTTGGGGCTCCCCGGTGCGTGCCCGATGATCACGACCTTCTCACGGCCCATCGAACCAGGGGCCGGCCGCAGATACCGGCTGGTGTACATGATGTCGACGTCGATGCGCTCCTCGAGCGGCGGCTCGTATCCCATCTCGACCAGCCACTTGGTGGTCCGTCCGGACCGGCCGGTCGCGTCCACCACCAGATCGGCGAGGATCACATCCTCGGAGCCGCTGCCCTCGTACCGGACACGCACACCGGTGACAGCGTCATTGTCCGAGGTGGTCTCGAGGCCGGTGACCTGGCACTGGTCGATCAGCTTGATCTTCGCGAGAGCCCCGATCCGGGTGCGGAGCCCACTCTCCAGATGGGGCCGGCTCGGCTGGTAGGTGCGGGACAGATCGGCGTACTCGCCGTCCATGCACAGCAAGTGCCCGCCCAGGCGCATCCGCAGTTCGGCAGGTCCGTCGATGACGGGCGCGCCACCGGCAACGAAGTCGTCGAGTATCCCGGGGAACAGCTCCTCGAAGATCTTCGCGCCCTTGGAGAGCAGGCCATGAGCGTGGCGGCCCTGCGGCACACCTCGCCGCTGAGTCCTCTGCCCGTCCGGCAGCTGGTCCCGCTCTATCACCGTTACCCGGTCGAATGCCTCGGAGAGCACCCGGGCGGCAAGCAGACCCGAGATGCTCGCGCCCAGCACCACCGCATGTTCACCGATACGCTTCACTGGAATTCCTTCTGGTTCGGCAAGTGTCTTGTGTGGGGTACGTCGTGCAATACAGGGGCGATCGCGGCCGATGCTCGGGCGACAGTTTCCCGAACTCTTCTGATACGGACATCGAGGTGTTCGGTGCGCATATCGAGGTGCTCGGTGCGCATCGCGAATGTATGGGCTCCGCAGGTTTGGCCACCGCACGGGGCGCAGTATTGGCTTGTTCGTTCCATCGAGCGCGGCTCGCGTGGCCGAAATTCACGTCGGATGCGAGGCGCCGGCGCGCCGGCGACCAGGCCGGCGGCACGTGTCCGGGCGCCGGTGCCGGGCCGGAGCTCGGGGCTGCCGGTAATAGTCGCGGGCGTCCCTCGTGCAGGGATAGGCATCCCTCGCGCAAGGGATAGGCGTCCCTCGCACAAGGGACAGGAGTGCAGGCCGGTCGGTAGGCGGGCCGACTCCCGGACGGCCGACCGGCCGACGTCCTGAGCCCCGATCGGTGGGTCGGGGCTCCGTTAGAGTCGCGCTGCCATGGAGCAGATCCGTCAGATCATGGAGTAGATCCTTCAAGCCATGGAGTAGATCCTTCAAGCCATGGAGCAGATCCCTCAGACGGTGATACCCGCTGGAATTTTTCGGCCAGACAGTCGTGATCGGCTTCCCGAACCGGCCAGAGTTGAGCAAAGTCATCTCATAACCCGTCACGCACGGGAGGCGGGTTCGACAGGAATCTCATGAACCAATGCATGATTGCGCTTTCGGCGTCGTCGTGACGGGTTGAGTCTGCCCTTGTGTGCGCGGTGATCCCGCTTTACTTCGGCACTACAGGGAAGAGCCAATGGTCGACATCACCGGCACCGCTGAAACCACCGATACGTTGTCGAGTTCCCGCAGTGACGCGGAACTGCGAGCGAGCAACCGCGCGATCGTGGAGCAGTACATGAATACCCGCGGGCAGGATCGCCTGCGCCGGCACCTTCTGTTCACCGAAGACGGCACCGGTGGTCTCTGGACGACCGAAACCGGAGAGCCGATCGTCATCACGGGCAGGGACCGACTGGGTGACCACGGCCAGTGGTCGCTCAAGTGCTTCCCCGACTGGGCCTGGACGAACATCGAGATCTTCGACACGCAGGACCCCAACCGGTTCTGGGTCGAATGCGACGGTGAAGGAACGATCCGCTTCCCCGACTATCCCGACGGCCACTACCGCAATCACTTCCTGCACTCCTTCCAGTTCGAGAACGGGAAGATCAAGCGCCAGCGCGAGTTCATGAACCCCTGCCAGCAGTTCAGGGCTCTGGGCATCGACGTCCCTCAGGTCAAGCGGGCCGACATACCGACCTGAACGCCCTTCGCCGGGCGTCTTCTTATCAATCAATGGAGAAGGTCGTTATGGGAAACATCCTTGCCGATATCGAGAGGGCCAAGGCGCGCCACCAGCCCGAATGGGACAATCCCTCACAGGTCGAGCTCGTACGGGCGATGCTGTCATCCGTCGCACCGCTGGTGACCGCGGCGCAGGTGGAGAACCTCCGCTCCGACCTGGCCCGCGTCGCCACCGGTGAGATGCAGGTGCTGCAGGCCGGTGACTGTGCGGAGGACCCAGCCGAGTGCACCGCTGGGCACGTTCAAGGCAAGACCGAACTCATCGACCTGCTCGCCCGGAACCTGGAGACCGCCACCGGCAAGCAGACGCTGCGGGTCGGGCGGATCGCAGGGCAGTTCTCCAAGCCCCGATCCAGCCGGGTCGAGAAGCACGGCGATGACGAACTGCCGTCCTTCTTCGGGCACATGATCAACGGGCCGGAGCCCACCCACGAGAGCAGGCGTCCCGATCCACTGCGCATTCTCACCGGTTACATGGCGGCGAGAGAGATCATGATGCGGCTCGGGCGGGCCGGGTCGGCACCTCGGCCTGACGGGCCCGTCGTCTGGACCAGCCATGAAGCGCTGCTGCTGGACTACGAGATACCGATGCTCCGAGAGCTCGACGGCGGTCGGTACTTGCTCAGCTCCACCCACTGGCCGTGGATCGGCGAGCGGACCCGGCAGATCGACGGCCCGCACGTCGCACTGCTCGCCCAGGTGGTCAACCCGGTTGCCTGCAAGGTCGGCCCGTCCATGAGCGCCGGCGAGATCGTCGAGCTGTGCGACCGGTTGGACCCGGAGCGGGAGCCGGGCCGGCTTTCACTCATCGTGCGCATGGGCGCCGACCTCGTCGCCGACAGGCTGCCCCCGCTCGTCGAGGCTGTGCGGTCGGCCGGGCACCCGGTGGTCTGGCTCAGCGACCCGATGCACGGGAACACCGATTGCGCGGCTGACGGCACCAAATACCGCCTCGTGGAAACCGTCGCCAGGGAAGTCCGCGGCTTCCGGCGGGTCCTGGACCTCGCGGGGGTTCCGGCCGGGGGGCTTCACCTCGAGGCGACCCCCGACGACGTGACCGAGTGCGTGCTGGACACGGCCGAGCTGGGGTCGGGCCCCGTCACCAGCCTGTGCGATCCGCGACTCAACACCCCCCAGGCCATCAAGGTGGTCTCGGCGTGGTCCGAGTACTGAGATTCCTAGAGAGGGAGCCTTGTGATGACGGGAATACCGCCGATCGCGCCTTACAGACTGCCGCCGAGGAATGCGCTGCCGGAAAACACCGTGCGCTGGACCGTCGACCCGGACCGGGCGGTGCTCCTCGTCCACGACATGCAGAGCTATTTCCTCAAGCCCTTTGAGGACGCCATGCGCAGCGAGTTGGTGAGCAACATCGCCGACCTCAAGAAGCGCTGCGGATCGCTGGGGGTGCCGGTGGCCTACACCGCCCAGCCCGGCGGGATGACGGACCAACAGCGTGGGCTCCTGAAGGACTTCTGGGGCCCTGGCATGCGCACGGACGAGACCGAACGCGCGGTCGTTCCCGAACTCGAACCCGACGCGGACGACTGGGTGAGCACGAAATGGCGCTACAGCGCGTTCTTCAACTCGGAGCTGCTCCAGCGCATGCGCGCGCTGCAGCGTGACCAGTTGATCATTTGCGGCGTCTACGCGCATATCGGCGTGCTGTCGACCGCCTTGGAGGCGTTCTCCAACGACATCCAGCCCTTCCTGGTCGCCGACGCGCTCGGCGACTTCTCCGAAGACCGCCACAGGATGACCCTCGAATACGCGGCACGGTGCTGCGCCATGGTGGTCCGAACCGAGGACGTGCTCGCATGAGCGCCTTGCTCGAGCAGGTTCTCGCGCTGGAACTCCCCGCCTTCGCGATCATCCACCGTCCCGAAAGCGGCTCCCCCGGCACGTTGGACGTCCTGACCGGTCAGGTGACCGAGTACAAGTCGCTGGACGACATTCCGTTGGCCGACGACTCCGGGCCGGGTCCCGCGCTCGACACGCTGGTGCTCGTCCCCTACCGGCAGCTGGCCGATCGCGGCTTCGCCGCGCGGGACGACGCCACGCCCCTGCTCGCGATGAGCCTCACCGCTCACGACACGGTGCCGGCCGCCGAAGCGCTCGCCGGCTTCCCGCAGGTCCCGACGGAACTGACCGACGGACACTTCGACATGGACGACGACGCCTATGCGCAGATGGTGCGTCAGATCGTCACCGAGGAGATCGGCACCGGCGAGGGCGCCAACTTCGTGATGAAGCGCTCGTTCGTCGCGGACATCGGCGACTACTCGCCGACCAGGGCCCTGTCGTTCTTCCGGCGGCTGTTGGAGCGCGAGGAGAAGGCCTACTGGACCTTCATCATTCACACGGGCCGCAACACTCTCGTCGGTGCGACACCGGAGCGTCACGTCTCGCTCGTCGGCGGCACGGCCGTCATGAACCCGATCAGCGGCACGTACCGGTATCCGTCCGGCGGCCCCAGCCTGCAGGGGGTCATGGAGTTCCTCGCCGACACCAAGGAGACCGACGAGCTCTACATGGTCCTCGACGAGGAACTGAAGATGATGGCCCGGCTGTGCGACGACGGGGGGCGCGTCCACGGGCCGTACCTGAAGGAAATGGCGCGGCTGGCGCACACCGAGTACCTGATCGAGGGCAGGACCAACCGCGATGTGCGCGAGGTCCTGCACGAGACGATGTTCGCCCCGACCGTCACCGGAAGCCCGCTGGAGAGCGCCGCCAAGGTCATCTCGCGCTACGAACCGAACGGACGCGGCTATTACAGCGGAGTCGCCGCGCTGATCGGACGGGACGCGGCCGGACAGCAGACACTTGACTCGGCGATCTTGATCCGGACGGCCGACATCGATCCCGGCGGCCGGATGAACATTTCCGTGGGGGCCACCCTGGTGCGCCACTCCGACCCGATGGCCGAGGCAGCCGAGACCCACGGCAAGCTGGCGACCCTGCTCAACGCGCTCAAGTCCGACCGTCCATCCGGCTACGCGGCCGACCCGGAGGTCCTCGCCGCCCTGGAGCGCCGCAACGAGGGGATCGCGGGCTTCTGGCTCCGGGACAAGGACGACCGCCCGTCGGCCGGGGCCTCGCTGGACGGTATGACGGCACTGGTCGTGGACGCTGAGGACACCTTCACCGCGATGCTCGACCAGCAGTTGCGGTCACTGGGGCTGTCCGTGGAGGTCCGCCGCTTCGACGAACCGTACGACGTGGCGGCCTATGGCCTGACGGTCTTCGGCCCTGGTCCGGGAGATCCGCGGACGACCTCCCACCCCAAGATCGCCAAGCTGCGGCAGTCGATCGACACCGCGCTGGCGAGTCGCCGGCCGATGCTGGCCGTCTGCCTGAGCCATCAGGTGCTCAGCACGAAGCTCGGCTTCGAGCTGCACCGCCGCGAGGTACCCAACCAGGGCGTGCAGCGTGAGATCGAACTGTTCGGCGTGCCCGAACGAGTGGGCTTCTACAACACGTTCGCCGCGCACAGCGCGGAGAACAAGCGGACCGTCGAGGGGATCGGCGTGGTCGAGGTGAGCCGGGACGAGGAGACCGGCGAGGTGAACGCGCTCCGCGGGCCGGGCTTCGCCTCGGTCCAGTTCCACGCCGAGTCGGTGCTCACCGTCGACGGCCCGCGCATCATCCGCGAGGCGATACAGGGGGTGCTCGGCCGATGAGAGTGGATGTCGTCTGGTGGGACCTGGCCAGGTCCCACCGGACCATCGAATCCCTGGAGCAGGACCTGCGTGACGGCTCCGTCGAGCCGTGGCACGAGGTCAGGGGACTGCGCCTGAAGCTGTGGATCGCCGACCGTGAACGCGGCCGCTGGGGCGCGGTCATGTGGTGGGACTCGGACGTTCCGGCGGATCAGCCGCTGCCCCCCAACCGGGCGGCCGAGCTGATCGGGTACGCGCCCGACCACCGCACCAGCTTCGACGTCGCAGCGGTGGCCGAGGGGATCGACTCGCTCGGCCTCGCCTTCTCCGCCGGGTCCTTGAACCCGGCACAAGCAGGGGAGCGCCTGTAATGCACCGGTACATGGTCGTAGACGCCTTCGCCAGCGAGCCGCTGCTGGGCAACCCGGTCGCCGTCTTCTTGGACAGCGAGGATCTGACCGGTGAGACGATGCAGCGCATCGCGAGGGAGATGAACCTCTCCGAGGTCACCTTCGTGCTGCCGGCCGAGCAGGGCGGCGACGCGCGGATCAGGATCTTCACCCCGGTGAACGAACTGCCGTTCGCCGGGCATCCGATGCTCGGCACGGCCTTCGCGCTGGGTCAGGCCTGGGGGCGCGACAGCCTGCAGCTGGAGACCGCGATGGGTGTCATCCCGTTCGAGCTGAGCACCCGCGACGGCGCCGCATGGGTCCGGATGGAGCAGCCGGTCCCCACCTCGAAGCCCTACGACCTCGACACGGAGCTCCTGGCCGCACTCGGGGTCGAGTCGTCGACGGCCCCGGTCGAGATCTACCACAACGGGCCGCGTCACGTGTTCGTGGGGTTGAGCGATGTCGAGGCGCTCTCCGCCCTCCACCCGGATCACCGCGCCCTCTCGCGCTTCCCCGACATGGCCGCCAACTGCTTCGCCAAGGCGGAGGGGGGATGGCGGACGCGGATGTTCTCCCCCGCCTACGGCGTGGTCGAGGACGCGGCGACCGGTTCCGCCGCCGGGCCCCTCGCGATCCACCTGGCCAGGCACGGGTTCGCCGAGTACGGGCAGGAGATCAGGATCACCCAGGGCGTGGAGATGGGACGCTCGTCGGTCATGAGGGCGACCGCCGAGGGGGTCGGCGAGTCGATCCACTCGGTCCACGTCGGCGGGCACGCCGTCCTGGTCGCCGAGGGGACCATCAATGTCTAGCGAGGAGCCTTCCGTGGACCCCAGTGGATTCGAGTCCCTCAGCGGGAAGGTCGATCTCCCCTTCCCCGAGTACGACCAACCGCCGGCGGATCCTCTCAAGCTGGTGAGCGGCTGGCTTTCCCAGGCACGGGACATCGGAGTCCGCGAACCCAGCGCGCTGGCGCTGGCCACGGCGGACTCCCGCGGCCGCGCCTCCACCCGGATTGTCGCCATCACCGAAGTCACCGACCTGGGCCTGGTGTTCAGCAGCCACAGCTGCAGCCAGAAGGGACGTGAGATCGCCGCCACGGGGTGGGCGTCGGGCTTGCTGTACTGGAGGGAGACCGGTCAGCAGATCATCCTCTCCGGTCCGATCGCGCCACTGTCCGACGCCGAGTCGGACGCCCTGTGGGCCGCCCGGCCGATTCCGTTGCACGCCATGTCGACGGTCACCGAGCAGAGCGAGCCGCTGGAGGACCTGGAGCACGTCGAGATCCTGCGCGCCAGGGCACGCGAACTGGAACGGGCCGGGGAGCCCCAGCCCCGGCCGGAGTTCTTCGTCGGCTACCGGCTGCGGCCCGACGTCGTCGAATTCTGGTCCGCGAGCTCGGACCGGCTGCACCGCAGGTTGCGCTATGACCGCGACGCGCTCGAGTGGCGTACGAGCCGGCTGCAGCCGTAGCCCGGCTCCTTCGACCAACCCTCCTGGCGCTCCACGTCTTTGACCGCTTCGGCGGCATCGTCGTCGTGCCCGGACACACCCGACCCTTCCCATGAGGGAGAGACAATGACTTTTACCTCAGAACAGATTCTGGATCTTCCGTTCGACGTCCAGCCCGATCCGGACGAGTTCATCCGCGCCGCCATGGAGTGGCACTTCAATCCCGAGACCGGCTGCACGTTCTGGCTGGACCGAGCCGCCACTCTCGGCTTCGATCCGCGAGCCGATGTCAAGACGCACGACGACCTCCGGCTCTTCCCGAACGTGGCCGCGGAGCTCCGTGACGTCCGCGGCGAGGACCTGATTCCCCGCGGATACGGGGACCGGCCCGACGTGGTCGGGTTCTTCGAGAGCGGCGGGACCACCGGCGCCCCGAAGCGGGTCGTCCTGATGCGGGACTGGCTGGACCGCATGGTGGCCTGGAGCAACGCCAACCTCGACCGCCACGGTGTGCCGCGCGGAGGGAACTGGCTGGGAATCATCCCGACCGGGCCGCACGTCGTGGGCACCCTGTTCCGGCAGCACGCCGTGACGCACGGCCGCCACGGCTTCACGATCGACCTCGACCCGCGCTGGGTGAAGCGGCTCATCGCCGGCGGTCAGTTCGGGCAGGTCGACGCCTACGGCCAGCACCTCATCGACCAGGCCGCCGAAGTCCTGCGGACCCAGGACGTCGGCCTGCTCACCATCACGCCGCCGCTGCTGGAACGGCTGTCCCGGGACGAGAAGCTGGCCGCCCTGGTGAACGAGCGGGTGAAGTGCATCAGGTGGGGCGGTACGCAGATGGACGCCGACACCCGGCACCTCTTCAAGACCGAGGTGTTCCCCGAGGTCGCGCTGTGCGGCGAGTACGGAAGCACGATGATCATCGGAGTCGCGGGCGAGCGTGCCGGGCTCTCCGCCGACGATCCGTGCATCTTCGACTCGTTCTCCCCGTACGTGACCTTCACGGTCGTCGATCCGAAGAGCCTCGAGCCGGTGGCCCACGGAGAGCGGGGCCGGGTGCTGGTCAACCACGTCAGCAAGTCCTTCCTGCTGCCCAGCAACCTGGAACGTGACCTCGCCACGCGGATTCCCCAGGTGAACGGCCTGGTCGGGGACTCGGTCGCCGACATCGGCACGGTCGCGGTGTTCGAGGACGAGGACGTCATCGAGGGGGTCTACTGATGATCGACCTGCCCGCGCTCGGCGCAACGGGCGCCTACCGCTCCAGGAACATACAGACGGTCACCGATGTGGCAGGCACCGCCCTCGCGGAACTGAGCCTCGTGCCGCCGTTGTACGTCAACCGCACCATGGCGGCGCTGCGCCGGGGCGGCGTCATGCCGGCCGACGAGCGGGCCGACGCGATGATCCGCGCGGCCGAGCTCTTCGCGACCGCGACGATCGACGGCCTGACCGTCGAGGAGTACCAGCACGCTGTCAGCAGGGTCGGTGGCGTCCCGATCTCCTCCGTGGTCACGGCGACCACGACGGTCGCCGATCGGGTGGCGAAGGCTCATGCGAGCGTCCAGTACGCGCGCCCCCGGGGGGCGGTCGACAACTGGCGCGATCCTCTGACGCGGACCGGGCGTTCGGTGTGGACCCGGCGCGGAGACGTGTTCGCCGTGCACGCCGCGGGCAACCACCCCGGCACCCACAGCATCTGGCCGGAGGCACTGGCGCTGGGCTACCGCGTCGCGGTCCGCCCGTCGAGCCGCGATCCCTTCACCCCGCACCGGCTGGTGACGGCACTGCGGAGCGCGGGATTCGCCGACGACCAGGTGGTGCTCCTGCCCACCGACCACGCCGGTGCCGACGCCATTCTGCGCGGCGCCGACCTCGGGATGGTGTACGGCGGCGAGGAGGTGACCCGCAAGTACGGCGAGGCCGCGACGGTGCTGCCGCAGGGGCCCGGTCGGTCGAAGATCCTCATCACGGCCGACGTGGACTGGCGCGACCACCTGGACGTGATCGTCTCGTCGGTGAGCGGCCACGGCGGGACCGGATGCGTGAACACGACGGCCATCTTCGTGGAGGGCGACCCGGCTCCGCTGGCCGAGGCCGTCGCGGCGCGGCTGTCCGCCGCGACGCCCCTGCCGCCCGAGGACGACAAGGCCGTACTCCCCGTACAGCCGGTCGCGGTCGCCAGGGCGATCGAAGCGCACCTGCTGAAGAAGGCGGCCGGCGCCCGGGCCTGGCTCGGCGGCGACGGCGTCGTGGGCGAACTCGGGGACGGAAGCGCCGCGCTGCTGCCCGCCGTCTTCCAACTCGACGATCCGGCCGCTCCGCAGGCAGGGGTGGAACTGCCGTTCCCTTGTGTGTGGATCGCGCCGTGGACACCCGAGGCCGGTACGGAGCCGCTGAAGAACACGCTCGTGCTCAACGCGATGACCCACGACAGCCGGCTCATCGACCGCCTGCTCGGCGAGCCGACCATCAGCAACCTGTACCTGGGAAGCCGGCACACCCACTGGATGGATCCCTCGGTACCGCACGACGGCTACCTGGCCGACTTCCTCATGCGGAACAAGGGCGTCATCCGGAACTGAAAGTGGTTCCGGCGACGCTCACCGTTCGCACCGTGAGCGCGGTTCCGATGTCGCCCGCGGCGGCTCGCCACCGGGACGCTCCCTCCCAGCTCCAACGAGATCGAAAGGGTCCTACCTTGTCCCACTCCGTCGAACCGGCCGACGTCCTGATCGTCGGCGGCGGGTCGGCCGGCGCGGTGCTCGCCGCGCGCCTGAGCGAGAACTCCGCCCGGCGCGTCGTGCTGCTCGAGGCCGGGCCGGACTACGGCCCCACCCGGTTCCCCGACTCGCTGCTCGACGCCAACCGCATCGCCGATCTCGATCACGACTGGGGATACACCACACCGGGCGGGCGACTGAGTCCCGAGATCACCGCTCTGCGCGGCAAGGTGATGGGCGGGAGTTCCGCCGTCAACGCCGGCGCCGCCCTCCGCGCCCGCGCCCGCGACTTCGACCGCTGGGCCGAGAACGGGCTCGACGACTGGAGCTTCACCGACGTCCTGCCGTACTTCCGCGCCCTGGAGAACACCCCCACCGGCGAGGACGAGTTCCACGGGCGAAGCGGGCCGATGCCCGTGCGCCAACTGACCGACTCCGAGCTGACCCCCGCCCATCGTGGCTTCATCGACGCCGCGGTCGCCCTCGGTCACAAGCGGATCGTCGACTTCAACGGTACCGAGCAGGACGGTGTCGGACCCTTCGCGGTCAACGTCCTCGACGGGATCCGACAGAACACCGCACTGGTCTACCTCACCGCAGAGGTCCGCGCTCGCCCGAACCTCACCGTGCACGGTGCCGTCACCGTCGACCGGGTCCTGTTCCGCGGTGGCCGTGCGACGGGAGTGGTCACCGCCGACGGGACCGTGCACAACGCCGACGAGGTGATCCTCTCTGCCGGGACCTACGGAAGCGCGGCGATCCTGCTGCGCTCCGGCATCGGCCCCGCCGGCGAACTGGCGTCGCTGGGCATCGAGACCCTCGCCGACCTACCTGTCGGACAACGCCTGCAGGACCACCCCTTCTTCCCCACGGTCTATGCACTCGCCCCGGGGCGAGGGGAGATGGCTCCGGCCCTCGGCGCGCTGCTGTGGACCGCCTCCAGCGAGGCCGCGGACGGTGAACTCGACCTGAACATCGTCGCCGTGCATCCCAACGGGGCTCCGTTCATGCCCCCCGGCGGCATCATCGCCCTGTCCACGGCTCTCGTGCTCCCCGACGCGCACGGCACGGTGCGCCTCGCCGGCCGCGATCCGCTTTCCCAGCCCTTGATCGACCACAACTACCTCGGCACCGAGCGCGACCGCCGACGCATGCTCGAAGGCGTGCGAATCGCCCGTGATCTGGCCCGTGACCCGGCACTCGCGCCGTCGCTCGCCGGGCTTCTGATGCCGCGCGAACTGCCCGACGAGGCCGAGCAACTGATGCGGGTGATCGAATCCCACCTCGCCATCTACGGTCACCCCACCTCCACCGCCCCCATGGGTGCCGCCGACTCGCCTCAGGCGGTCGTCGACTCCCGCGGAGCCGTCCACGGACTCGCCGCTCTGCGTGTCGTGGACGCCTCGATCATCCCGTGCGTGCCCTCGAGCGTCACCAACCTCACCACGATCATGCTCGCCGAACGCATCGCCCACCTCGTCTACAACCATTGACAGCCATAGGCTGCCGAGGGGTCGGCCATTCACCTTGATGAACTCGTGAAATGTTCGAGTTTTTCACGAATGATCAAGTTGTTTATTCCGGGGCCGAGTCCCAGGCTCCGCGTTCCCGCACGTCACCGCCGCTTCCCTAGCTGCACTCGACGGGAGTTCAGCTAGGGGAGCTCGGCTTGGGGCGCGGCGAGCGCCGCATCCGACGGGTGCGCACGATGCTGAAATCCTGGACCGATCGACTGATGGAGGCTCCGATCCCGCGTCAGGGTGAATTGCTGCCTCTGGGGCTGCTCTGCAGGAACGGACTGCTGGCTTTCAGGGTCCGCTGGACAGGACTTGTTTCGAGCATGCGGATGGAGTCCAGCGCGCTGAGACTGTCGGCCAGGTAGTCGTGCAGTTCGCCGGGGCTCCTGCACAGGACGAGGGCCACCAGGTTGGTCGGGCCGGTGGTGGAGGCCAGAAAGGCCAGTTCCCTGTGTTGGATCAGGGTGTTCGCCACCTGGTTCAGGTGCGCGGGGGCGACCGACATCCACAGCAGGGCTTGCGTGGTGATGCCGTACACCTCCGCACTGATCTCGACGTCGAAGCTGATCATGCCGCCGGCCTGTAAAGCGGCGAGTCGGCGCGTAATGGTCGAGGAGGACTGGCCGGTCTCGGCGGCGAGATCCGTGTAGCTGATGCGGCCGTTACGCTGCAACGCGGCCAGCACCTGCCAGTCCGCCTGGCTCAGGGACGAGCGGGACTTGGGCTCGTCAGCGCCGTCCGACGAGTCGAGTGCTCGGCGCAGTTGTTCCTGCTGCCCGTCGGTGAGAGCGGCGGTGTGCCCCTGCCATGCGGTGGGGCCGCCCAGATAGGTGTGCAGCAGGCGGTGCGCCGACACCTCGGCGATGCCGGACACGCGAGGGATGTCGCGGAACAGCAGCGAATGGTGCGTTGCGGAGCTCATGACAAAGCAAATTTCGGTTCCCCCGGACATGAGCCGCACCCAGACGGTGTCGTCCCGCCGAGCCAGGCTCTGCGCGACATTCTGAGCCGTGTTCGGGCTGGCCGTGAGCCTCAGAATCCACTTCCCACCGGATGCTTGCCGTGGGTTCACCACCCCGACAACGCGAAGCGACAACTCGCTGCTCAGCCGCCCGTAGCGACGGGCGACTGTTTGCGTGGATACGCCCAGAACGTCGGCGATCCGGCTGAACGGCGCCCGACCGTCGATACGCAGGGCATGAATAATACCGTGGTCCAATTCATCGACTGAGGGGACCGTCGACTCGGAAAAATCCCCCACTGGCCGTCTAGGGCCAGGGGTGCTCAGCAAGGTTTGCGGCACCAGTTTTCCTCGGGTAGCATTTACCAAGACCTGGTCAATGGACTTGGGTGTCGGCGACGGCATTTTTCATCACCAGAGCCCCGGCGAGTTCCGTTCCATGGTGATGGTCAGCCAGTTTTTGTGATTGGTTATGCTTTGCCGGATTTTGCGCGCGGGCATGGAGTCGCACCATCGTGGTTTAAGGAATGCGTGCTCGGTATCACCGGTTTGCCGGCCTCGGACGCGGGACCCAGCGGCCTGACAGTCCGTCAAGAGCTGCAAGGATGCGCCGACTACCGGCACCACGCTCTGGATGACATCTTCGAGGGGGAGCGCCGCCAGGCCCGCACTGCACGCCTGCCTGGGAATCTCTCCAGCCTGCACGACCTGGCATTCCAGGCGGTCAAGACCGACCGATTCGGCAATATCGCATGCAGCCGCTGCCATTACACCAGCCCCCCGACCAGCTCCTGAACCACTACGGACCATGACCATCACCACGAAGTGGTGCTCAATAGGTCGAAAGAAACTCGCCAGGGTCCTGACTTACAGCCAGGGCTTGGTTGGCGGAATCTACTAGGTTCAATCTTCGGCCGAGTGTACATGCTATTACTCTTCGTGGGTACGGGGTGCCTCAGGGTCCCCGTAGCAGGGCCCCGGGGAGTGAGCCGAAGATCCATGTCAGCCATTACGCAATGAGCTGCGGTGAGGCGGTCATGGCCGCCGGCCGGCACTGAGAAGCCGGCGCATCCTCTCCGCACCCGGCGGAGCGTCCCACGGGCGGGGACCGGGAAGGTTCCCGTTCGTGCAGGTGGGGCGGGGTGGGGTCAGTTGGCCGGGAGGTCCGAGAGGGCCGGGCGGGTCAGGTGGAGCATGCGGGTCAGCCACAGGGCGCCTGTCTCCTGAGGGGTGCGGGGAGCGAAGCCGATGGCCGAGGTGTGTCGCGGACGAGGGGTCCGTGCGGTGCCGGGGTCCGCGGGGAGGCGGGGCAGGGCCGTCGTGCCGGTGATCATGGACAGCATCAACCCTGCCGCCGCGCGGACGTCGACGTCGGGGAGCAGCGAGCCGTCCTTCCGGGCCCGGGCCAGGATCCCGTGCAGGGCGCCGAGCCAGTTGGTGTGACAGTGCAGGGAGGGGTCGTCGGGGGTCCTGATCTCCTGGGCCAGACGTGCGCCCGCGCGGACGATCGTGTCGGTTTCGAGGAGGTCGACCAGCGTGTGCGCCATGGCGGTGGCTATCTCGAACGCCGGCGTCTCGCGCCGCGCCAGCTTCCCCAGCGCGGCCCCCGACGTCGCGCAGGCCTGCTCCTGGACGGCTCGGGCCAGATCGGACTTGGCCGCGAAGTGGAAGAACAGCGCGCCCTTGGTGACCTGTGCCCGCTCGCTGATCGCGGACAGGGTGGCCCGTTCGTAGCCGGACTGGTCGAACACGGTCGAGGCGGCCCGGATCAGGTTGCGCCTGGTCCGCTCGGACCTCTCCTGCTTCACCACGACGCGACCACCCGGACGCTCCTTGTCGTTCGGCTGCTGTTCGTCCTGCCGCAAGTGACGCTAGAAACCTGCTTTTGGATCTGTCAACGGGGCCTCTCCCGCACAGATCATCTTCACGCCAGACGGTAACTCTCTTGAATAGAGCGCCGGTTGAAGAGTGAAGGAGGAGGGGGCGGGGGCACCGGGGGTCGTTGGGTTCAGGTTCGTGGCACCCGGCGGAAGCGGGCCGCGATGTGCAGGTCCGCCTCGATGCGTCTCGCTGTCGCGCGCAGCTCGGGCAGTACCTCGCTCACGCAGGCCTCCGCGGTACGACGGCTGCTGTGCATGGCGACGTTCACCGCGGCCACGGTCCGTCCGGCGCGGTCCCGCACCGGGACGGCGACGGACCGCAGTCCCTGCTCCAACTCCTCCTCGACCAGCGCGTATCCGGCCGTGCGAACCCGGTCCAGTTCGGCCCTGAACCGCTCCGGGTCCGTGACGGTCCGCCCGGTGGCGGCCTCGGGCGGGCCGGCCATCGTCTCCATCGCCCGGGCCACCGGGAGATCGGCCAGGATCGCTCGCCCCAGCGAGGTGGCGTACGCGGGCAGCCGCGTGCCGACGGTGACGTGGACGCTCATGATGCCTCGGGTGGAGACGTGCCCGGTGTACTGGATCTCGTCGCCCGTCAGCACCGCGAGCGACACCGAGTCGTGCAGCCGCTGGGAGAGTTCGGTCAGATGCGGGGCCGCGATCTCGGGGAGCGTGGTCCGTGAGAGTGGCGGGAAGCCGAGCCCCAGGACACGCGGGGTGAGGCGGAAGACCCGGTCGTGCGTGGTGACGTATCCCAGGTGCTCCAGGGTGATGAGGGCGCGGCGAGCGGTCGCGCGGGCGAGTCCGGTCGCCTGGGCGACCGCGGTGAGGGTCAGTTCGCCGCGGCCCTCGCCGAAGGCGGTGATCACGGTCAGGCCCCGGGCCAGCGACTCGATGAACTCCCGCCCCAGTTCCTGCTTGGAGGCGCCGGTCCAGTCGGCGAGCCCGGAAGGGGCCGCCGTGACGGCGGCGGCGGTGGTGGGTGTGGCGGCGGTGGCCTTCCCAGCCGGTTCGGTCTTCCCTGCCGGTTCCGTGTCCTCCGCGGTGCCGGGACTCCCGGCGGTGTCGGGGCTTTCCGTGGCGCCGGGACTCCCGGCGGTTCCGGGGCTTCCCGCCCCTTCCGTACCGCTCGCGCCTCCCGCGCCCCCCGCTTCGTCCAGCGTCAGCGCCCGTTCCATCTCGGCCACCGCCGTCCGCAGCCGTGGCAGCAGCGCGTCCCGCAGTTCGGCGGCGCTGTGCCGGCTCGTATGGCTCACGACGTTCACCACGCAGGCGATCCGCCCCGCCTCCCGTACCGGCATCGAGAGCGCGACGAGGCCCGGTTCGATGAGCTGGTCGTCCGACGCCCAGCCGGCCCGGCCCGCTTCGGCCGTCCGCTCCTCGAAGTCGTCTCCGAGGGTGGGGCGTTGGGAGGCGGGCAGCGCGGAGGCGGCCGACCCTCCGTCGTAGGGTCTGCTCCGCGCGGGTACGGCCGGGAAGCCGCGGTCCTCCGGATCGGCCGCGCGGCGTTCCCGCCAGCGCGTCCAGTCCTCCTCGCTCCACTCGGACGCGAACAGCGGTCCCGGAGCGGTGCGTTCGGCGGGGAGCAGGTCGCCGATGCGGAAGCTCAGCGACATCGCGCGGCGCCGGGTCGTCTGATGGATGAAGCGGATGCCGTCCCGGTCGCAGACGGCGATGGACACCGACTCGTCGAGCTCGTCGGCGAGCGCGTCGGCGTGCGCGTCCAGGACGCGGGGAAGCCGGAGCGCGGCGAGATAGGCGTTGCCGAGTTCCGTCAGCCGCGGGGCCAGTACGGCGTCCCGGCCGTCCAGGCGTACGTAGCCCATGCGGGCCAGGGTCGCCGTGATCCGGTCGACGGTGGAGCGTGCGAGTCCGGTGGCCCGTTCGAGTCCGCTCAGACTGGCCGAACCGTCCGCCTCGGTCAGCCTCCGCAGGACGGCGATCCCGCGGATGAGCGGGGTGACCGCCTCCTCCGGCGCTTCCGCCCCGACAGTGGGCGGCCGCGGCGGTGGGGGGCTCGATGACATGGAGCTCGATGGCATGGGTTCTCCGGTGGGGCTCTCAGAGGAGTCACCGTGCGGATCTCGGATGAGCCACCGTGTGGTGGATCTCAGAAAAGCCACGGTAGTGCTTGCCGGCCCGCCGAAGCAGGTCGGCCGCTTCCCGCCACGGGCACGGGCACGGGCACGGACGCCGGCCCGCCGAACACACCCTCTCCGCCCGGCTTGCCCCGCGAGCCGCCGTACTGCTCCCCTCGGGTCTCCGTACGGCTTCCGCGGGCTTCCCGCCCGGTCCGCCGGTCCGCCGGCCGGCTCGACCGCTGGTCAGCGGCGCGTCACGTACACCCGATACTTCCCCGCGGTGTCCGCCGACGCGACCTGGACGGTGAGCCCCGCGTGGGGGGCCTTGAAGGTCTCACCGGGGGTGAAGGGCGCGTCGGAGAGTTCCGCCTGGACGTTGGGCGAGCGGGTGCACCCGCCGCTGTTGCGCCGGGAGTCGTACACCGTGATGGGCCCGTTCCCGGTGTCCACGTCCGCGGCGACCTTGTAGATGAGGATCCCCGGACGGCAGACGGCGGAGTCGTTGCCCGCACGGATGCGCAGTTCGAGGACGTACCCGCTGCGGGTGCCGAAGGGTATGACGACGAGCTTGACGCCCCCCTTCCGGGCCAGCGGGGTGAGCGTGTACGCGCTGGTGCCGGAGGCCGCCGCGCAGTCGACCTGGGAGGGGTCGAGCCAGCCGAGCTTCCACTTGTGCCAGCCGAGCAGGTCGTTGTCGGCACCCCAGTCCTCGCTCATGATGTCCCAGTGCCCGACCGCGGCGCCGCCGTCCTGGGTGTAGAGGTCGGGCAGGCCGAAGGTGTGACCGTTCTCGTGCGGCAGGACGCGGTAGCCGGTGTCGGCGTAGGAGCCCGACCCGTCGTCCTGGCGGCTGTAGACGAAGGACGCGTTGGCGACCGGGACGCCGTCGGCCACCGGCGCCTCGGTGTTGCCGGCGAAGGTCACGGACAGCACGGTGTCCAGGGCGGAGGGCCCGGCATTCGGTGTGACCAGCACGTTCAGGATGTCGTACGACCGGAAGTCGACCTCGGGATCGGCCGTCGCCACGATGTCCTGGACCAGTTCGCGGTACCCGGGGTCGAAGGGCGCGCCGCGTTCTATCCCGTACGCCTTGAAGGGCTTGGGCATCCGCAGCCAGTGCTTGACGGGGGCCTTGGGGCGATAGTCGAGACGGCCGTAGGAGGCGGTGCGGAACCATTCCTGCGTCTTCGGGAAGAACTCGTCGTACCGGGCGCGGGCACTGCCCTTGCCCGGCGCGTCGGAGAAGTCGACCATCAGGGTCAGAGCCCGCAGGGTGCCGGTGGAGCGGGCGTAACCGGGTGCGGTCGGAATCCCTTCCCCCATCTGGACGTCCGACGGACCGTTGATCATGCAGGGGCCGAGCGCCGTGGAGCGGGCCAGCGCCGCGGAGCCCGCCGTGGCGGAGCCGGCCGTCAGGTGCCCGGTGCCGGCGGAGGTGCTGACCGCCAGCGTCAGCACGGTCACCGTGGCCAGCGCGGCCACACGGCGCGGGCGTATGCGGCGGCTGGACGGCTGCATGCGGGGGCCCTTCGCTCCACGGCAGCCACCGGTCTCCGACTGCACCCTTTCGATCACCCTGAGTCGCCGACGCGCCGGGCGCGCGCTGAATGGGCCCGATCGGGTTCATCCGCGGGAGGCGGAGAAACGAGGGCGAGCGAGGCCGGGAAGCAGGGGAGAACGAGGTGCGGAAGCAGGGGAGAGCGAGGTGCAGAAGCAGGGGAGAGCGAGGCCGGGAAGCAAGGAAGAACGAGGTCGAGGGGCAGGGGAGGGCGAGGGCGAGTGGCAGGGGAGAGCGAGCTGCAGAGGAAGGGGAGAGCGAGCTGCAGAGGAAGGGGAGAGCGAGGGAGAATGAATGTGACGCAGGTCACATCAATCTCTTCCGGGTCCGGGAAATAACCGGGGATCGTTTCCCCGTTTAGCCATACGTCCGAGCGAAACGGGGACCGAATCCCCGGATCGCATCCGAGTTCCGAGACACTTCGAGGAGTACGCCGTGGAGACCGCAACCCCCGTGCAGCGCCGAGTGGCCCGGCCCCGTGCCGACGCCCTGCGCAACCGGGAGCGGATCGTCGCCGCCGCCCGCGAGATGTTCGTCGAGTTCGGCGCCGAGGTGCCGTTCGACGACATCGCCCGCCGGGCAGGGGTCGGCAACGCCACGGTGTACCGCAACTTCCCCGACCGCGACGCCCTCGCCCGCGAGGTCGTCTGCTCGGTCATGGACCGCACCTCGGAGTGGATCGAAAAGGCTCTCGCCGTGGACGGCGACGCGTTCGAGGCGCTGAGCGGCTTCGTGCACTTCGCCGCCGACGAGCGGATCGGCGCCCTGTGCCCGATGCTCTCCGCGAACTTCGACCAGAACCATCCCGACCTGGTCGCCGCGCGCGACCGGATCACCGAACTGATCCAGCGGCTGATGTCCCGTGCCCGTGAGGCCGGACAGCTCCGACCCGATGTCGAGGTGGGCGATCTGATGATCGCCGTCAGCCAGCTCACCAGGCCGCTGCCGGGCACCGGTTGCCAGGGCATCGACCGCTTCGTACACCGTCATCTGCAGCTTTTCCTGGACGGGATGCGGGCCCCGGCCCGGTCCGAACTGCCGGGAGTGGCCGCCACCGTGGAGGGACTGCGACGAGTGTGACCGACACGTAGGGCGCCGGGACCGATCGGTCGACGGCCGATGAGTCCGGCACCGGACGCCGGTCGGAACTCGTGACCCCTGCTCGCATCCGACAACGCGTGACCCACAGTTCACCGTTCGCGCATCACACCGCGCGACTCGCCATGCGTCACCCATAACTGGCACAGCCGTACAGCCCGAGCAGCAGGTGCTGCTCTTCCGGCCGTCACCGTCGACGCGCCGTCCCCTTTCACTGCTTTTTTCGCTACGAAGTCCCGGAGTGGGTACCCCCATGTCTGAAACAGTCCTGTCCAAAGCAGTTCCGGATCCAGCGTCCGACGCGCACAGCAACCGCTGGAGGGCGCTCGTCTTCATCGCGCTCGCCCAGCTGATGGTGGTGCTCGACGCCACGATCGTGAACATCGCCCTGCCCTCGGCCCAGCAGGACCTGGGCATCACCGACGGCAACCGGCAGTGGGTCGTCACGGCCTACGCCCTCGCCTTCGGTGGTCTGCTCCTCTTCGGCGGCCGGATCGCCGACCTGTGGGGCCGCAAGCGCGCCTTCGTCGTGGGCCTGATCGGTTTCGCCGCGGCCTCCGCGCTCGGTGGCGCCGCGCAGAGCGGCGCGATGATGTTCGGCGCCCGTGCCCTGCAGGGTGTGTTCGGCGCGCTGCTGGCGCCCGCGGCGCTCTCGCTGCTCGCCGTGATGTTCACCGACGCCAAGGAGCGCGCCAAGGCCTTCGGCATCTACGGCGCGATCGCCGGTGGCGGTGGCGCCGTCGGCTTCATCCTCGGCGGTGTCCTCACCGAGTACATGAACTGGCGCTGGACCTTCTTCGTCAACATCCCGTTCGCGATCGTCGCCGCGGCCGGCGCGTACTTCGTCATCCGTGAGCCGAAGGGCGGCCGCAACCGTTCGCCGCTCGACATCCCGGGTGTCGTCCTGTCCACCCTCGGTCTGGTCTCCCTCGTCTACGGGTTCACCCGCGCCGAGTCGAACGGCTGGAGCGACTCCCTGACGGTCGGCCTGTTCGTGGCCTCCGCCCTGCTGCTGGCCGCGTTCGTCTTCACCGAGTCCAAGGTCAAGGCCCCGCTGCTGCCCCTGCGCGTCGTCCTCGACCGCAACCGCGGCGGCGTCTACCTCTCCCTCGGCCTCGCGATCATCGCGATGTTCGGCACGTTCCTCTTCCTCACCTACTACCTGCAGATCGTGAAGGGCTACTCGCCGATCTCCACCGGCTTCGCCTTCCTGCCGATGATCGCGGGCATGATCACGGGCTCCACGCAGATCGGTGCCCGCCTGATGACCCGCGTCGCGCCGCGGCTGCTGATGGGCCCCGGCTTCCTGGTCGCCGCGGTCGGCATGCTGTTCCTGGCGCAGCTCGAGATCGGTTCGTCGTACGTCTCCCTGGTGATGCCGGCGATGCTGCTGCTCGGTCTCGGCATGGGTACGGCGTTCATGCCCGCCATGTCGCTGGCCACGCACGGCATCGAGCCGCGTGACGCCGGTGTCGCCTCGGCGATGGTCAACACCTCGCAGCAGGTCGGCGGTGCGATCGGCACGGCCCTGCTGAACACGATCGCGGCCTCCGCGACCACCGCCTACATCAAGGACCACATGGCCGGCGCCGGTACCAAGGCGCAGCAGCAGCTCGTCCAGGCGGAGGGCTCGGTGCACGGTTACAGCAACGCGATCTGGTTCGCCGTCGGCATCCTCGTGGTCGCCGCGGGAATCGCCTTCACCCTGATCAACACCGGCCGTCCGGACGCCTCGGCGGTCGTCGGCTCGGGCGAGGGTGCGGAGGACGAGCTGAAGGTGCCGGTCGTCGCCCACTGACGAACCCGGCGCAGACTCACTTCGGGTACTTCGCGTACGGACGCGGGGTGGGGACGCCTCGTCCGTACGACTCCGGGGACTGCCCCGGCTCCCGGTACAGGGAGCCGGGGCAGTCCCGTGTCCGCCGATCGATCGGACGGCAGGCCCTGGGGCCCGTCGGGCCATGCCCGTCTGCCCGGCGGGAGCGGCCTCAGCGCAGCCAGGGCAGATCCGCCCCCGCGTCCTTCGGCTGGAGACCCTCGGCGATGATCCGCATGGCCTCGCCGAAGGCCTTCCGCTGGTCCGGGCCGAGCCGGTCGAACAGGGCCTGGCGTACGGCGGCGACATGGCCGGGCGCGGTGCGCTTCAGCACCTCGTAGCCCTCGTCGGTCAGGACGGCGAACTGACCCCGCTTGTCGGACGGGCAGTCCTCGCGGCGTACCCAGCCGTTCTTCTCCAGTCGCGCGACGGCGTGCGAGAGCCGCGAGCGGGTGATCTTCGCGTTCATGGCCAGCTCCGTCATCCGCAGCCGGCGGTGCGGGGCCTCGCCGAGCTGGACGAGCAGGCCGTAGTAGATGTGCGGCATGCCCGCGTCGCGCTGGAGCTGACGGTCGAGGTGGTCCTCCAGGAGGGTCGTGGCGTGCATGTACGCACGCCAGATGCGCTGTTCCTCGTCGGTGAGCCAGCGCGGCTCTTCAGCGGGAGCGGGTGCCGTGTTCATGTACTCCACTGTACGAGCCTCTTCTTGAAACTTAAACAAAGCACCCGTAGTCTCGACTGAGAACTTGAGACTTTAAGCAACTGCTTCAAAGATCAAGCACTGCCGCCGTACGATGTAACTCTCTGGAGGGAGCCGCCATGTCAGCCGCCACCGAGGAGCGCCCCGCGCCGGAGCGCATGCCCGCCCTCTATCTCAGCCACGGTGCCCCGCCGCTCGCCGACGACCCGGTGTGGCCGGGCCAGCTCGCCGCCTGGTCCGCCGACCTGCCCCGCCCCAAGGCGATCCTCATGGTCTCCGCCCACTGGGAGGAGGCCCCGCTCGCCCTCGGCGCGATCGAGGCGATCCCCCTCGTGTACGACTTCTGGGGCTTCCCCGAGCACTACTACCAGGTGACGTACGCGGCCCCCGGCGCCCCCGAACTCGCCGAGTCCGTACGGAAGCTGCTGCGCGCGCCCGGTACGCCGGTGCAGGACATCCCGGACCGGGGACTCGACCACGGCGCGTACGTCCCCCTCAAGGAGATGTTCCCCGAGGCCGACATTCCCGTGCTCCAGATCTCCATGCCGACGCTCGACCCGGTCCGGCTGTTCGAGATCGGGCGGAAGCTGGCGCCGCTGCGCGACGAGGGTGTGCTGATCGTCGGCTCCGGCTTCTTCACCCACAATCTCGCGGCCCTCAGGCATACCGGCGGGGGAGTGCCCGCCTGGTCGAGCGAGTTCGACGACTGGGGGCACCGCGCGCTGGAGGCCGGTGACGTGGACGCGCTGCTCGACTTCGAGCGCAAGTCCCCGGCGGGCCGTCTCGCCCACCCGCGCACCGAGCACTTCGCCCCGCTCTTCGTGACCATGGGCGCGGCGGACGCCGTCGGGGGGCTCGACGGGCAGCGGTCCGTGATCGACGGATTCTGGCTGGGAATGGCCAAGCGTTCGGTGCAGTTCGGCTGAGTGTGCGGACGGCACCGGGTGTTCGGAGGGTGGGCCTGCCCGCCGGCGGGCTCGTCCCCGGGCGTGCCGGGCGCGTCGGGTGTGCCCTAGTGGGCGAGCTCCTTCTCGTACCAGGCGACGTCCCAGTAGCGGCCGAACTTGCGGCCCACCTCCCCGTAGGTGCCGACGTGCCGGAATCCGAGGCGTTCGTGCAGGCGCACGGACGCCTCGTTGGGCAGCGCGATGCCGGCGTAGGCCCGGTGCAGGTCCTCGCCGGCGAGCGCCGAGAAGAGCGCTTCGTAGAGGAGGGTGCCGACGCCCCGGCGCGCGGCGCCCGGGGCGACGTAGACCGTCACCTCCACGGAGGTCGCGTAGGCGGGTTTCGCACGAAAGGCGCTGGACGTCGCGTACCCCAGAATCACCTGTGAATCAGCCTCTGTGGCAACCATCAGGCGGTGCGGTCCGTCTTCAGGGTGGGAGAGCAGCCACGAACGACGTTCCTCCGGCGTGAAGACGATGGTGTCGAACGTGATGGGCGTCTCACGCACGTAGTGGTTGTACAACTCCGTGAGCGCGCCGAGGTCGGCTGCGGCTCCCGGCCTGACCTGCACATCTGTACGTTCTGACCGCATTGACCCTCCCGAGTGGTGCGACAGGGTACTGCATGATCAGAAAAATCAAGGGGCGGGTTGGGAATTCTGTCCTGATTCCAGTCGTTGTTTCCATCGGATGCCGGGCACCCGGGAGGGTAAAACCGGATGTCCGGGACCACCCGCAAGCCCACCACGCAAGGGAGCACGCATGGCAACCCGTGCCGTCGCCCGTCGTCAGTCCGCCACCGGCGGGACCGCCGACGCGGCACGCAGTGTTCGCGCCGGAGGCGGCGAAATCGCCGATCGCGACCTGGTCGGCATGTACCTCGACGAGATCGCGCGAACACCGCTGCTCGACGCCGCCAAGGAAGTCGAGTTGTCCCAGGTCATCGAGGCGGGTGTGTTCGCGCGGCAGATCCTCGACGGTGAGGCGGAGGCCGAGGCCGACGCGTCTCGCGAGGAGCTGGAGGCGCTGGTCGCCGACAGTGAGCGCGCCAAGGACGTCTTCATCCGTTCGAACCTGCGGTTGGTCGTCGCCGTGGCGCGCCGTTACCCGCGCAGCGGCCTGCCCCTGCTCGACCTGATCCAGGAGGGGAACGCCGGCCTGGTGCGGGCGGTCGAGAAGTTCGACTACCGCAAGGGCTTCAAGTTCTCGACGTACGCCACCTGGTGGATCCGTCAGGCCATCACCCGCTCCATCGCCGACCAGTCGCGCACGATCCGCCTCCCCGTCCACCTGGTCGAGGAACTGGGCAGGATCCGCCGTGTGCAGCGCGAGTTCAACCGTGAGAACGGGCGCGAGCCCGAGCATGCGGAGATAGCCGTCGAGCTCGGTACGACGCCGGAGCGTGTCGGCGATGTGCTCGACTGGGCCCGCGACCCGGTCTCCCTGAACATGGCGGTGGACGACGAGGGCGAGACCCAGTTCGGCGACCTGCTGGAGGACACCTCGGCCGTGTCGCCCGAGCAGTCGGTGCTGACCCTGCTGCGCAGCGAGGAACTGGACGATCTGATCGGCCACCTCGACCAGCGCACCGCCTCCATCATCAAGATGCGGTACGGCATCGACGACGGCCGGGAGCGGACGCTCACGGAGGTCGGCAAGGAGCACGGGCTGACGCGCGAACGCATCCGTCAGATCGAGAAGCACGCCCTGCTCGAACTGAAGAAGCTGGCGCGAGACACCGGATTCGACGCGGCGGCGTAACGGCGACGGGACACGCGGAGCGCACGGGGCGAGCGGGGTGAGTGGGCCGTACGGGTTGACTCGTCACGCGGGCGCCGGACCCGCTCCGCCCAGTCCGCGCACGGGCACCCCCGCCACGTTGGCCACAAGTCGACCAGACATGGCCATGTAAGGCCGCTTCAATCCGCCGGGCCCTGGGAACAAGACTTCAGGGCCCACGCTTCGGGCCCCGTCCGAGCGGAAGAAGCGAAGAGAAGTACCGAGCGGCAGTCCCGAGCGGAAGTCACCGCAACGGATACAGGCCGCTCCCGAGAACCGAGTCCCGACGCTCACCCCCCCCCGCGCCGGGACTCTTCCAGAGTCGAGCTTCGGCGCCTCCCCCCCCTGGCGCCGAAGCTCGGCTCCCTTTTGTTTCAGGGGCCCGGGGGCCGGGGGACCGGGGCCAGGCGTGCGGGCCTGCAAAGGGCCAGGCCGGGCGAAGTGCGGGACGGGTGCGGAGGGATTCCGGGCAGCACGGGGGCGGGCCACCCCGAACCTGAACCCCGGGGTGACCCGGATGGCAGATTCTGCCACAGCGACATAACCTGCCGTCGCCGACGGTCCACCGGGTGTCACCACCCCCGTGGAGTGCGGTCGACCGTCAAGCGCCGTCAGTCTGCGGCACTCCCCCCGCCCGGCTCAGCCGTGCACCCAACTCCCTTACGTAATCCACAAGTTCTCTCGGTTCTCGTACCGTGAAGTCGCAGTCGACCATCGCGATCCGCACCGCGAGCCATTCCACCGAGTCACTGGAGGAGGCCCGCAGCCGGCAGCTCCGCTCGTCGATCGGCTCGGGCGCGCCGACCCACGTGGGCACGCGCGCCGCGACGAACTCGGCCGGGGCGGCGAAGGTGATGTCGTACGTGTAGGTCTCCTGACGCCGGTACATCGACTGCCGCAGGAACTCGGCGGCGTTCCCCGTCGGCAGTTCGCGGGGCGTGAACCGGGCTCCCGTCGCGAAGGGTTCACTCACCCGGTCGACGCGGAACGTCCGCCAGTCGTCGCGGTCGAGGTCGTACGCGACGAGATACCAGCGGCGGCCGGTGGAGACCAGCCGGTACGGCTCGGTCAGCCGCCGCGACGGTGTTCCGTCCCCGGAGCGGTAGGCGAACCGCAGCCGTTCGCGGCCCGCGATGGCCGACGCCATCACGGTCAGCGTCTCGGGGGCGATGCTCGCCCCGTCCCCGCTGGTCAGGGGAGTGGTCGCGGCCTGGAGCATGGACACGCGGCGGCGCAGCCGGGACGGCAGGACCTGTTCCAGCTTGGCGAGCGCCCGTACGGAGGCCTCGTCCACGCCCGCGACCGCGTGCCCGGCGCCGGCCCGCAGACCCACCGCGATCGCGACGGCCTCCTCGTCGTCGAGGACGAGCGGGGGCATCGCCGTGCCCGCCACCAGCCGGTAGCCGCCGTCCGCACCCTTGGTCGCCTGCACCGGATAGCCCAGCTCGCGGAGCCGGTCGATATCGCGCCGGACCGTGCGACGGGACACCCCGAGGCGCTCGGACAGCTCGCCGCCGGGCCACTCGCGGGGCGTCTGGAGGAGGGAGAGGAGCTGGAGAAGCCGGGCCGGAGTATCGGTCGTCATGGTTTCCAGGGTGCCGGAGAACTAGGACGTGATCTGACCTAATAGGGTTCTAAGTTGGTCGCATGACCTCCACCGAGACCCCTGAGACAGCTCTCAGCAGCCCGGCACCCGGCGCCGCGGCCGACCGACGGCGCTGGTTCGCCCTCGCCATCGTGATGACCGCGGCCTTCATGGACCTGGTCGACGTCACGATCGTCAACATCGCGATCCCGTCGATCCAGCGGGACGCGGGCGCCTCCTTCAGCCAGATCCAGTGGATCACCGCGGGCTACGCGCTCGCCTTCGCCGCGGGACTCGTCACCGGCGGACGGCTCGGTGACATCCACGGCCGCAAGCGGCTCTTCCTCCTCGGCGTGGCCGGCTTCACGGTCGCGTCCGCGCTGTGCGGTTTCGCGGCGAACCCCGAGATGCTCGTCGCCTCGCGCATCCTGCAGGGCGCCATGGCGGCGATGATGGTGCCGCAGGTCCTGTCGATCGTGCACGCCACCTTCCCGGCGCACGAGCGCGGCAAGGTCTTCGGCCTGTTCGGCGCGATCGTCGGTCTGGGCGCGGTCTCGGGCCCGCTGCTCGGCGCGCTCCTCACCGAGTGGAACCTGTTCGGTCTGGAATGGCGGCCGATCTTCCTCATCAACCTGCCGGTCGGTGTCGTCGCGCTCATCCTGGGCCGCCGCTTCATCAGCGAGTCCAAGGCCCCGAAGGCCCTCAAGCTCGACCTCGTCGGCGTCGCCCTCGTCACGCTCGGCCTGCTGATGCTGCTCTACCCGCTGACCCGCGGCCGCGAGCTGGGCTGGCCGCTGTGGGGGTACGTCTCGATGGCCGGCTCCCTCGTGGTCTTCGCGGCGCTGGTGGCGTACGAGAAGCGGAAGACCGCGCGGGATGGTTCACCGCTGGTCGAGCTGTCGCTGTTCAAGGTGAAGAGCTTCGCGGCGGGCATCGCGGTGCAGACCGTCTTCGGTGTCGCGCTCGGCATCTTCTTCCTGGTCTGGACGCTGTACATGCAGATCGGACTGGGCTGGAGCCCGCTGCGGGCGGGGCTGACCGGAGTGCCGTTCTCGATCGCGGTGTCGGCGGCGGCCGGCATGTCCGTGCAG
This sequence comes from Streptomyces sp. NPDC005070, assembly GCF_053600395.1. Taxonomy (NCBI): domain Bacteria; kingdom Bacillati; phylum Actinomycetota; class Actinomycetes; order Kitasatosporales; family Streptomycetaceae; genus Streptomyces; species Streptomyces sp. NPDC005070. The sequence goes on from NZ_JBSFZS010000038.1 coordinate 41,415, forward strand.
CTTCTGGTCCCGCGCTTCGGGCGCAAGGTGCTCCAGGCGGGAGCCCTGGTCATGGCGCTGGGCGTGCTGCTCTACATCTGGGAGTCCGACCGCTACGGCATGGACATCGCCCCCTGGCAGATGGCCCTCCCGCTGGTGGTCATGGGAGCGGGCATGGGCTTCATCGTCGCGCCGCTGACCGACGCCGTGCTCTCCGACGTCCCGCGTGAGCACTCTGGTTCGGCCTCGGGCCTGATCAACACCGTGCAGCAGATGGGCAACGCGCTCGGCCTCGGCCTGGTCTCGGTCCTCTTCTTCGGAGAGATCGGCGACCGGCTGACCCTCGACCAGGTGGGCCCGGCCTTCGTGAACGCCTTCCAGCACGCGCTGGGCTGGGTCGCCGCCGTGCTGACCGTCATCTTCCTGCTGATGTTCGCCCTCCCGAAGCGGCCGGCCCAGCACGTGGAGGGCGCACAGGACGAGACGGACGCCCGGGAGCAGGGCCAGAGCAAGGACGACAGCCAGGACCAGGGCAGGAATCAGGATCAGGGTCAGGGCCCGGGCAGTAGTCAGGACGTGGGCCAGGACCAGGGTGCGGACCAGGACCTGAAGCCGGAGTTCGTCGGCTGATCCCTCTCGGGGGCACCGCCTCGGGGGGCGATGCCCGGTTCCGCCGCCACCCGCGCGACGCGGAGGTCCGAACGGGGAAGGGGCCCGGCACCTCAGGTGCCGGGCCCCTTCCCCGTGTCAGTCCGGTGTCAGCCCAGTCGTGCCGCCCGGCGCTCCATCGCGGCCCGGGCCGCGTCCTCGCTCGCGTACACCTCGCACATGTGCCGCCGGTCCGGTGTCGCCGTGTGCTCGACCTCCCACAAGGAGATCTCCCGCCCGTCGCGCAGCAGGAACGCGTGTTCGTAGAGCGAGAAGCACAGCCCCGCCTGCCCCGCACGGCAAGGGCGTCCGAAGGCCTGAGTGATCTGGTGCGCGAACGCCTCCCGCAGCAGCAGCGACGTGAGGTCGGCGCCCGGCCGGTCCGGATTCTCCGCACGCCGCAGGAGCCGGCGCGCGTGATCGGCGGAGTCGTCGGGCACGTAGGTGTGACGCGGTTCGGGGATCGACGACAACTGCACGAACACGGGCAGCTCGAAGTCCGGCGCGTCCGGGGGGAGCGGGAGCCGGGCCGTGGCCGTGCGCAGCTCCTCCTCGTCGACGTAGACCTCGTGCTGGGCGTCGTGACCGGCCGCCGTGTTGTGCACCAGCTCCCACAGCGTGACGGTGGAACCGTCGGCGAGCAGCCAGGTGTGCCGGTACGTCTCCCGGTGCAGCCCCGCGCTGTGGTGCGCGGAGTGCAGCGAGCTGTCGTGCGCCAGCGCGCAGTCGAGCCGCCGTATCGCCTCGTCGGGCAGCTCGAACGAGTTCAGGGCGCGGCCCAGAAGTCGTGCGAGATGCTCCTCCGGAGACTCGGGCGACTCGGGTGGTTCGTACGCTGCTGTCTCGTACGGAACGCTCAAGGTTTCTCCCGGCGTTGCTGCATGTCACCTTGTGGGTGCATACCGTAGCCCCTCGGTCGGACATCATGTCCGCGAACCGAGAAAACGTACGGACGGAAAACGGGCGGGCCGTGCGGTCAGTTCCCCCGCGGCTCGTCAGTTCGTCAAAAGGCCGTCGTCAGGCGGCACTTCCAGCGGTCCACGCGGCCCGCGAAAGGTTCCGGCCCGTCACACTCATTGTCCTGCAAGGCGCCCTTGCCGCACCAGTTCCCGGGCGCTACGACGTCCGGTTCCCCAACCCTCCCTCCCCGTAGAGCTCTTCGTACGACGGCCACGCTCCGCCCGGCCCGTCCACCGGCTCCGCCGCGCGCACGGCCCGCACGATCGCGCGCGTCACCAGGTCCGCGCCCGCCGCGAGGATCTCGTTGAGAGCCAAGGGGTTCCCGGCGTCGAGTTCCCTGTCGCCCGTGGCCAGCGCGAACACCGTGTCCCCGTCGTTCAGCAGATGCACCGGCCGCACGGCGCGCGCGATTCCGTCGTGCGCCGTACCCGCGAGCTTCTGCGCCTGCGCCCGCGTCAGACCGGCGTCGGTGGCGACGACGGCGAGCGTGGTGTTCAGCGGGGGCGGCGCGTTCCGCGCGGCGGCCTCTGCGAGCCGCAGCCGGGCCGCCTCGCGCACCGCGGCCGGCGGACCCGCCGTACGACCTCGCGCCAACTCCCCGTACAGCGCCCCCGTTTCCGGCTCCACCACCGAGCCCACCGCGTTGGCCACCACCAGCGCGGCCACCGTGACACCGGACTCCAGCACGGCGCTCGCCGTCCCGACCCCGCCCTTGAGCGCTCCGACCACCGCGCCGGTACCGGCGCCCACGCCGCCCTCGCGCACCGGCGCCCGCAGCGCACTCGCGTCGGCGGCCTCGACCGCCGCGCGTCCGGTGGAGGCGTCCGGCCGTGACCGGAAGTCGCCGCCGCGCCCGAGGTCGAAGACACAGGCCGCCGGCACGACGGGCACGACGTGCGTGGGGTCCGGCCCCACCCGCACCCCGCGTCCCCGTTCCTCCAGCCACGCCATCACGCCCGACGCCGAGTCCAGCCCGTAGGCGCTGCCCCCGGTCAGCACGACCGCCTCGATCCGCTGCACGAGGTTGCGCGGATCGAGCGCGTCCGTCTCCTTGGTGCCGGGCCCGCCGCCGCGCACGTCCACGGCGGCGATCACACCTCCCTCGGGAGCGAGCACCACCGTCGTCCCCGTGAGCCAACCGTCCCCGCTGCGCGTCGCGTGCCCCACCCGCAGACCCGCGACATCTGTCAGAGCGTCAACTGTCATGCGCCCAGTCTTCCCCGCCCGCGGCCGCGGCGGCGTGTTCGCGCACGCCGGGCTACGTGCCGCGCGCCGCTCCGGCCGCCGCCTCTCTCGTCACCATCCGCGTCGTCATCACCACCCCGACCGCCACGGCCAGCGCGGAGACGATCCCCGCGGCGAGGACCGCCCAGTCGCCCAGGAAGGTGCACAGGATGACGAGCAGCGCGGTGGTCGGCAGCACGAGCTGCTGGGCGATGCCGACCTTGAAATGGCGGGAGTGCAGGACCCAGACGGCGAGGAAGTACAGGGCGGTCGGCAGTGTCACCGCGGCGGACGCCGAGAGCGTGGAGATGTGCGCCGTGCCGACCGTCTGTTCCACAGCGACCTCCAGACCCGCACCGATCGCGGCGGCCGACGCGAAGATCAGGTAGTGGCCGTACCCCCACAGGAAGGCCTGGCCGTTGGACCGCAGATGGCCGTGGATCGGCACCACGAAGTAGATCCACCAGGCGGAGAACACGATCAGCAGGCCGCCCGCGGCGATCGGGAGCAGCTCGCCCAGCGCGTCGTGCTCGTCGACGGCCGACTTCACCGCGACGGTGGCGGCGGCGATCGTCTCGCCCAGCACGATGATCGTGAACAGTCCGTACCGCTCGGCGATGTGGTGCGGATGCCATGACGTGGTGAAGTCCTTCTCCGCGAACAGCGGGACGCACAGTTCGGCGAGAGCCACCACCAAGAAGGCCCACGGGCGGACGGATTCCGGCGTGATCAGGAGGCCGAGCCAGCCGATCTGGCACAGCAGTACCCCGCCCGCGTACCGCAGGGCCGCCGTTCTCTCGGCCCCCTCGGTGGACCGGGCCACCCGCAGCCACTGCGCGATCATCGCGAACCGCATGATCACGTAGCCCAGCCAGACCACCAGGAAGTCGTGGTTCTCGAACGCCTTGGACACCCCGGCCGCGAGCACCAGGACGCCGGCGATCTGCACCAGCGTGACCACCCGGTAGAGCACGTCGTCGTTGTCGTAGGCCGACGCGAACCAACTGAAGTTCATCCACGCCCACCAGATGGCGAAGAAGATCATCGCGTAGTCGAGGATGCCCTGACCCGCGTGCCCCTCCGCCACCGCGTGCACCAGCTCGGCGCCCGCCTGGGCGATGGCCACCACGAAACAGAGGTCGAACAGGAGCTCCAGCGGCGACGCGACCCGGTGCGCCTCGTCGCGGCCGCGGGCCGTCATTCTGCGCAGCGGCCAGTGGCCCGCGGACCGTGGTGTCGAGGCGGATTCCGGAGCGGAACGGGAGGTCATAGGGCCAAGCACAGCAGAAAAGCGCCGGGAATTCTTGTGAATGCCTTCACAAGCGATCCCGGGTCGACCAGGGTGGCCCCGCATCCCCGCGGCGTACGCTTGGGGCATGAGTCCCGCCCCCGCCCCCGAACCGCGCGATCCGAAGCCCGCACTGGTCTTCGACGATCCGTTGAACCAGCAGTCCTCGGACGATACGGACCGTGGGTGGGGCGAGCGGGCCGACAGCACCGGTGACAGCGCCGCCGACCTGAAGCGCTTCCTCGACGAGAAGCCGCCCCACCACATCTGAGCCCGGCTCCGGGCGCCCTGGCCCCGGGACGGGCGCGCCCCAGGGTCCCGGCGCCTTCGGCCGAGTTCCCGGGCGCGTGCCCGCGGCCTCGCCGTCAGTACTCGCGGCGTCCCTGGCCGCGCTGGGCGACCAGCTCGTCGCGGATCTGCTTGAGCACCTCCAGCTCGGACACCTCGAGGACCTCCCTCGTGCCCTCCTTCGCCTTCTGGCGGGCCGCCTGCCGGGCCAGGAACTTGGCCATCGGCATCACCATCAGGAAGTAGACGACGGTGGCGGTGATCACGAAGCTGAGCGTGGCGCCCAGCACCGAGCCCCACATGATCTGGATGCCCTTGGCGTTCGCTCCGGTGCCCGTGCAGGGTTTCTCCAGGCAGGAGCTGTAGTTGTCGAGGTTCTTCGTACCGACAGCGCCCACCAGCGGGTTGATGATGCCCTTCACCACGGCGTTGACGATGTTGGTGAAGGCCGCGCCGATGACCACGGCGACGGCCAGGTCGATGACGTTGCCGCGCATCAGAAAGGCCTTGAAGCCCTCCCAGACGCCGGGCTGCTTTTTGTCGCTCACTAGGAGGCCCCTCCGCGCATGTTGTGGAACAAACAGCTCCGCAACCTACGGCAGGGTGTTCCGAGCCTGTCCAACTGGGTAGCTCGATCGAGAGACTTGACACGGTTTCGGCGCTCATCGCAGCGTCACCGCCAGCCGTGACGTGGTGCCCGCGCCGGCCAGCCGCACGGCCGTCGCGGGCGGAACGGAGAGCACGACCAGTGCTCCGGTGCCGGTGGCGCCGGCGTCCGGGACCCCGGTGACCCGCGCCCTGGCCGCGAGCACCCGCACCTCGCCGCCGTCGTCCGCCGCGACCACGTCGACCCGGTCGCCGGGACGCAGCAGACGCGCCACGTCTGCGTCCGCGATCCGGACCGGCGCCCTCACGGTCCCGGCCGGACCGGGCCCGCGTACGGGGGTGGAAGCCGTGGTGGAGGCGGACGCGGAGGGCGTGGACGCCGGATGTCCGCGGGCCCGCCCGGCATCGCCCGGACCTGCCGCCACGAGCGCGGCCGCCGTCATGGCCAGGCCCGCGGCGACCGCCCGCCTCCTGTGCCGTGCGAGGGGCCGGGGCCGAAAGCGCCCGCCCCGCACCCGGAAGGGCGCGAACTGCGGCACCTCGCACGTCGGAGGTGTGTCCGCGCCCGGTGGGCGGATGTGTCGCGAGAGCTGTGCCATGGTGACCACCACCTGTGACGAGGGACCGGCTTGCGATCCCACGATGAGGTCTCGCGCCGAAGCCCGCAGGCACCCGTGGACGGCCCGGGAACTGTGGACAACTCCCTCACCCGAACGGGAGATTCCGCCCCGCTCGGGCACGCGTCACGGCAGCTCGGGTCACGCCGAGCTCGGGTCACGTCGGCCCCGGTTACCCCGGCCCGGGTCACGGCACGGAGGATCCCGGCCCCTCGGTCAAGGCGGCCCGGATCACGGCAGTCGGCGCCACGGCGGTTCAGGTCACGGCAGCTCGAAGCCGGGATCCATGCCGCCCAGCGCCCTCGTGCACAGGCAGTCCCGCGATCCGTTCGCCGGCAGTCCCGCGACCGCGTCGAACAGCACGTCCCGCAGCCGGTCCACGTTCGCCGCGAACACCTTCAGCACGTCGTCGTGCGAGACGCCCTCGCCGCTCTCGGCGCCCGCGTCCAGGTCGGTGACCAGGGTCAGCGACGTGTAGCAGAGCTCCAGTTCGCGGGCGAGCGCGGCCTCGGGATGCCCGGTCATGCCGACCACCGACCAGCCCTGCGCCTGGTGCCAGAGGGATTCGGCCCGGGTGGAGAACCGCGGGCCCTCTATGACCACGAGCGCACCGCCGTCCACGGCTTCCCAGTCACGTCCGCGTGCCGCTTCCAGAGCGACCTTCCGTCCGACGGGGCAGTACGGGTCGGCAAGCGACACGTGCACCACGTTCGGCACCGTGCCGTCGGGCAGCGGCAGCCCGTCGAAGTAGGACTGCGCCCGTGACTTCGTACGGTCCACGAACTGGTCGGGAACGAGCAGGGTGCCGGGCCCGTACTCGGGACGCAGTCCGCCCACGGCGCAGGGGCCGAGGATCTGGCGGGCGCCGACGGAGCGCAGCGCCCACAGGTTGGCCCGGTAGTTGATGCGGTGCGGCGGGAGATGGTGGCCGCGGCCGTGGCGGGGCAGGAAGGCGACCCGCCGGCCGGCGATCTCGCCGAGGAACAGGGAGTCGCTGGGCGGTCCGTAAGGGGTGTCGACCCGCAGCTCGGTCACGTCGTCGAGGAAGGAGTAGAGGCCCGAGCCGCCGATGACACCGATCTCGGCCGAGGCCGTCGACTGCTCCCCGGCCGGGTTCCGTGGGTTCTCCGTGTTCGCCATGAACGGCACCCTACGGGCTGTCCCGACGGAGGAACGCGGAAGACCCCGTCGTCGTACGACGACGGGGTCTTCCGCGGAAACGGGCCTGTGCGGCCTGCGGGCCGTGAGGCGCTGCGGCCGGGACGGGACGGGGAGCCCCGGCCGCGGGCCGAGGAGTCCTTACGCGGCGGAGCTGCCGGCGGAGCCGGTGCCCGACGACTTCGCGCTCGACGACTTCGAGTCCGAGGACGACGAGGCGGACGCCGACGACGCGGCCTTCGTGTCCGAGGACGTGGACGGCTTCGACGCCGGCGAGCTGCTCGACGAGGAGCCGCGGCTGTCGTTGCGGTAGAAGCCGGAGCCCTTGAAGACAATGCCGACGGCCGAGAACACCTTCTTCAGGCGGCCGTCGCAGCTCGGGCATACGGTCAGGGCGTCATCGGTGAACTTCTGCACCGCCTCGAGGCCCTCGCCGCACTCGGTGCACTGGTACTGGTAGGTCGGCACTTGTCTTCCTCCTGGCACTCTCACTTAGTGAGTGCTAACGACGGTCCATACTGACGTATTCCGCGAGATCAGTCCACTGTCACCGGCACGCGGTGACCGACGCCACGTGCGACGGCGCGGCTCGGGGTCCGTGCGACGAGGCGTGAACGCAGCGACACCAGGGTCGCCAGAGCCAGTGCCGTACCGGCCATCGGCACCAGGAACCCGGCGCCGTCCCAGAGCCTGTCCTCGAGCTGTCCGGCGACCGTGACGGCCGCCGCCTGGCCGAGCGCGACGGCACCGGTGAGCCAGGTGAAGGCCTCGGTGCGTGCGCCCTGCGGGACGAGGCTCTCGATCAGGGTGTAGCCGGTGATCAGGCTCGGGGCGATGCACATGCCGACCACGAGGCCGAGGCCGGCGAGCACCATCAACGAGTTCGCGGCCCACAGCCCGGACGCGGCCAGCGCGAGGGCGGCGTACCCGACGACGAGCCGTCGCTGCGGGGCCACCTTCCAGGCGACGGCGCCGCAGACGATGCCCGAGAGCATGTTGCCGGCCGCGAAGACGCCGTACAGGACACCGTTCAGGCCGGGCTCGCCGATCGACTCGCTGTACGCGGCCAGCGAGACCTGCATGCCGCCGAAGACGGAACCGATGCCCAGGAACGTCACGATCAGAACGCGCACTCCGGGGATCCGCAGGGCGGAACCGTGTTCCACGCGCGCGTGCCCGGCGGCGGAGACCGCGGGCTGTGTGCTCTTCTGCGCGGCGAACAGCAGGCCGCCGACGAGGGTCAGCGACGCCTCGGTCAGCAGGCCCGCGGCGGGGGCGACGGCCGTGCACAGCGCGGTGGCGAGCAGCGGGCCGAAGACGAAGGTGAGCTCGTCGGTGACGGACTCGAAGGCGGCGGCGGTCGGCATCAGGGGCGAGCCCTGGAGTTTCACGCCCCAGCGTGCCCGCACCATGGGGCCGACCTGCGGCACCGAGGCGCCGGTGGGCACCGCGGCGGCGAACAGCACCCACAGGGGGGCGCCCGCCAGCGCGAGCGCGGTCAGGGAGAGGCCGGCCACGGCGTGCACGAGGACGCCGGGGAGCAGGACGGCCCGCTGGCCGTGCCGGTCGGCCAGACGTCCGGTGAAGGGCGCGAACAGTGCCATGGAGACACCGGTGACGGCCGCGACGGCGCCGGCCGCACCGTACGAGCCGGTGGTGTGCTGCACGAGCAGCACGATGGAGATCGTCAGCATGGCGAACGGCTGACGGGCGGCGAAGCCGGGGAGCAGGAACGTCCAGGCGCCGCGGGTGCGCAGCAGTTGTCCGTATCCAGGACGGGAGGTGACCGTGGATGCCACGGCCGTGCCTTTCTGCCGCCTGGTAGCGCGCCCGTGCGGGGGCGCCGAGAGCTGTCCTCTTGCGCGGATCTGCGGTAGATACCGGCGCCCCCTGCGGAAGGACGTCACGGCCGCCATACGGTCGCGCCAGCTCTGCGTCAGGCAGAGTTGGTTCGATCAAGGTGTGCGTTCATCGTACAGGGGGTGGCCGTCATGTCGGGCCTGTGAAAAAGAGCACTCCGCGGTCGTGGGCCTGTGAATGCCCTTCGTCTTCGCGTTTTCGTTCGATGTGTCGTAAGCCTCGGCGAGGTCGTGCAAGAGGTCGTGCAAGAGGCGCGTCCTGAGTTTCGTAAGAAGCCGCAGTCGCGTAAGAAGCCGCAGTCTCGTAGGAACGCGCAGTCTCCTAGGAAGCCGGTCGACGGCCCGGCGCTCGCGTCACAGGCCCGTTCTGTGCTGGGTCCGGTGTTCCTTGCCGCCGTCGTCGAAGCCCAGCCAGTCGGCGAGCTTGCCGCCCTGGCCCACCGCGCGGAGGCGTCTCTCGGTCGCGTCGCGGACCGGGTCGGTCGCCACGACCAGCAGTTCGTCGCCGAGCCGCAGCACCGTCGTGGGCATGGGCACGAAGGACTTCGACTCGCGGACGACGAGGGTGACCGCCGCGCCCGGGGGCAGCCGCAGCTCACCCACCTCTACTCCGTGCATCCGCGATCCCTCGGGGATCGCGACGGACAGCAGATGGCCGCGCAGCCGCTCCAGGGGTGCCGATTCGATGCCCAGATCGGAGGCCCCCGAGGACCCGCCGAGGCGGAGCTTGCGGGCCAGCCACGGCAGGGTCGGGCCCTGGACGAGGGTGTAGACGACGACGAGGACGAAGACGATGTTGAAGATCCGCTTGCTCTCGGCGACGCCGCTCACCATCGGGATCGTCGCCAGGATGATGGGCACCGCGCCGCGCAGACCCGCCCAGGACAGCAGCACCTGCTCCTGCCACGGGATGCGGAACGGCAGCAGGCCCGCGACCACGCTCAGCGGCCGCGCCACCATCGTCAGCACCAGACCGATGACGAGGGCCGGGACGATGTCGTCGCCCATCTCGTGCGGGGTGACCAGCAGGCCGAGCAGCACGAACATGCCGATCTGGGCGATCCAGCCGAGCCCCTCGGCGAAGCCGCGCGTGGCGGGCCAGTGCGGCAGCTTCGCGTTCCCGAGGAGCATGGAGGCGAGGTAGACGGCGAGGAAGCCGCTGCCGTGGGCGAGCGCGCCGGCGGCGTAGGCGGCGACGGCGATCGCCATCACGGCGATCGGGTAGAGGCCGGAGGCCGGCAGCGCAACGTGCCGCAGTCCGTACGCGCCCAGCCAGCCGACCGCGACACCGATGGCGGCGCCGATGGTCAGCTCCAGCGCTATCTCGCCGAGCAGCGTGTACCAGTGCTCGACCGGGCCCGCGGTGGAGAACGCGACGACCAGGATGACCACCGGGGCGTCGTTGAAGCCCGATTCGGCCTCCAGGATGCCCGTCACGCGCGTGGGGAGGGGGATTTTCCGCAGGACGGAGAAGACCGCCGCCGCGTCCGTCGAGGAGACGACCGCTCCGATGATGAAGGCCTGGTGCCATTCCAGGCCGATCAGATAGTGCGCGCCCGCGGCCGTGACGCCGACGCTCACCGCGACGCCCACCGTTGCCAGCGAGGAGGCCGCCGGCAGGGCCGGTCTGATCTCCTTCCACTTCGTGCCGAGTCCGCCTTCGGCCAGGATCACGACCAGGGCCGCGTATCCGATGACCTGGGTCAGTTCGGCATTGCTGAACTGGACGTCGCCGACTCCGTCCTGGCCGATCGCGACGCCGATCCCCAGGTACACGAGCAGCGTGGGGAGCCCGCTGCGCGAAGAGATCCGGACCGCCGCCACCGCGACGAGAAGGACGAGCGAGCACACGAGCAGGAGCTGGTTGAGGTGGTGGACAGTCAGGGGCTGTTCCTTTCTCGCCGATCCGGTTCCGCGGGGGCGGCACCCGGATCCGAGCACCGGAAGCCGGCCACTTCAGTGCAAGTACTTCGTTACCTTACCTAACTCTTGACGTTTTCTTGACGTTCCCGGAGGCAAGATCGAACAGTCGTGCTTCCCGGTTTCCTACTCCGCGTCAAGGCGTGGTTGGCCCTGCGCCTATGGTTGCCCCAGCACTCCAGGACCGCCTGCCGCTCGCGTTAGGACAGCAAGGACAGCGATGCCCCCCAACACCACCGCCTCTTCCGGCCAGCAGCCCGGCAAGCCCGGCAGGAAGAAGGGGCGCAAAGCCCGACTGTTCTTGATTGTCCTGGTTCTCGCCATCATCGGAGGCATCGCCTTCGGCGCGTACTGGAGCATCAGCACGGTGCGGGCCTCCTTCCCGCAGACCAAGGGATCCATCCGCATCGACGGGCTGTCCGGGCCCGTGACCGTGCAGCGCGACGGCAACGGGATCCCGCAGGTCTACGCCTCGTCCGACGAGGACCTGTTCATGGCCCAGGGCTTCGTCCAGGCGCAGGACCGGTTCTACGAGATGGACGTGCGCCGCCACATGACCTCGGGCCGGCTCTCCGAGATGTTCGGCGAGGGCCAGGTCAAGAACGACGAGTTCCTGCGCACGCTGGGCTGGGACCGGATCGCGAAGAAGGAGTACGACACCAAGCTGTCGCCCTCCACGAAGAAGTACCTCCGGGCGTACTCCGAGGGGGTCAACGCCTACCTGAAGGGCAGGAGCGGCAAGGACATCTCCCTGGAGTACGCCGCCCTCGGCTTCACCAACGACTACAAGCCGACCCAGTGGACCCCGGTCGACTCGGTGGCCTGGCTCAAGGCGATGGCCTGGGACCTGCGCGGCAACATGCAGGAGGAGATCGACCGCTCCCTGATGACGAGCCGGCTCGGCCCGAAGCAGATCGCGGACCTCTACCCGGAGTACCCGTACGACCGGCACAAGACGATCGTCCGCGAGGGCTCGTACGACAGTGCCACCGGGACGTACAGCCCCTCGGGCACCACCTCGGCGTCGAGCGCGGGCACGGGGCTCGCGGGCAACACACAGACGCCCTCCGGGTTCCAGAGCCAGCTCTCGGGTCTCTACAACGTGCTCGACGACCTGCCCACCGCCGTCGGCGTGAACGGCAACGGCATCGGCTCCAACTCCTGGGTCGTCGCCGGAAGCCACACGATCACCGGCAAGCCGCTGCTGGCCAACGACCCGCACCTGTCGGCGTCGCTGCCCTCGGTCTGGTACCAGATGGGTCTGCACTGCACCGCGGTCTCCGCGACGTGCAAGTTCGACGTCTCCGGATACACCTTCGCGGGCATGCCCGGTGTGGTCATCGGCCACAACGCCGACATGGCCTGGGGCATGACCAACTCCGGGGTCGACGTCACCGACCTCTACCTGGAGAAGATCACCGGCGAGGGCTACGAGTACGACGGCAAGGTGCTGCCCTTCACCACCCGCAAGGAGACGATCAAGGTCGCCGGCGGTGACGCCAAGACGATCGTCGTCCGGCAGGCGCAGGACGGGATGCCGCTGCTCTCCGACCGTGACGACGAACTCGTCCAGGTCGGCAAGAAGGCCACGGTCGACGCGGGAGCGCCCGACCGCGGCGACGGCTACGCGATAGCACTGCGCTGGACCGCGCTGGCCGCGGGCAGGACCATGGACGCCGTCTTCGCGATGGACAAGGCGTCGAACTGGAACGAGTTCCGCAAGGCGGCCGCGTCCTTCGAGGTGCCGTCCCAGAACCTCGTCTACGCCGACGGTGCCGGCGCGAGCGGGAACATCGGCTACCAGCTCCCCGGCAAGATCCCCACGCGCGCCAAGGGCGACGACGGCTCGCTGCCCGCGCCCGGCTGGGACTCGAAGTACCGCTGGACCGGCTACATCAAGCCGTCCGCCCTGCCCTACGAGTACAACCCCAAGCGCGGCTACATCGTCACCGCCAACCAGGCGGTCGTGGACCCGGACAAGTACCCGTACACGCTCACCACGGACTGGGGCTACGGCACCCGCAGCCAGCGGATCACCGACCTGATCGAGGCGAAGACCAAGGGCGGCGCCAAGATCTCGACCGACGACATGCGCCAGATGCAGCTCGACAACAGCAGCGAGATCGCCGCAAAGATCGTGCCCCTGCTGCTCAAGATCGACGTCCCCGACAAGGACGTCCGCGCGGCGCAGAAGCTCCTGGAGGGCTGGGACTACACCCAGGACGCCGACTCCGCGGCGGCCGCGTACTTCAACGCCACCTGGCGCAACATCCTCAAGCTCGCCTTCGGCAACAAACTGCCGAAGGAGCTGCGGGTCAAGGGCCAGTGCCTGTGGGTCGAGCAGGTCGACACCACCGGTCCCGCGGACGAGGACCAGACGGTGCGCGAGTGCGGCGAGCGTGAGCCGGACCAGGCGCAGCCGGACGGCGGCGACCGCTGGTTCGAGGTGGTCCGGAAGATCAGCGACGACGAGCACAACGACTGGTGGAAGCTGCCCAAGACGCGCACCGAGGAAGCGAGCACCTCACGGGACGACCTCTTCCTCCGGGCCATGGGCGACGCCCGCTGGGAGCTGACCGCCAAGCTCGGCAAGGACATCGACACCTGGAGCTGGGGCCGGCTGCACCGCCTGTTCCTGAAGAACCAGACCCTCGGTACCGAAGGCCCCGGCTTCCTGCAGTACATGCTCAACCGCGGCCCCTGGAACCTCGGCGGCGGCGAGGCGACGGTCAACGCGACCGGCTGGAACGCGGCGGGCGGCTACGGGGTGGTCTGGGTGCCCTCGATGCGGATGGTCGTCAACCTCGAGGACCTCGACAAGTCCAAGTGGATCAACCTCACGGGCGCCTCGGGGCACGCCTACAGCGCGCACTACACCGACCAGACGGAGTTGTGGGCCAAGGGAGAACTCCTGCCGTGGGCCTTCAGCAAGAAGGCCGTCGACCAGAAGACGACCGACACCCTGGTCCTGAAGCCCTGAAGCCCTGACGCTTCGGCGGCCGTCGGCGCCGGCGTCCTCGCCGTGCTCGACGCCCTGAAGCCGGTGCCTGACGAAAGTGGCCCTCCACGCACGCGTGGAGGGCCACTTTCGTCCGCCGCTCCGGCCCCTCGTCCGCCGTCCGCCTCCCCGTCAGCGGAAGCGGCGCACCCCGGAAGGGGTCACCACCGCGTGGACGGGCCGATCGTGCGCCTCCTCCGGGACCCGGTCGACGACTTCGGTGTCATACAGGAGCACCACCAGCGCCGGGTCCGCGCCCGAGCGCTCCAGACGGGCCAGCACACGGTCGTACGAGCCTCCGCCGCGCCCCAGCCGCATCCCGCGGGCGTCGACGGCGAGGCCGGGCAGCAGAACGGCGTCGGCGTCCTGGACGGCCTCCGGCCCCAGCCGCTCGCCCGCGGGCTCCAGGAGGGCCGTCTTTCCGCCGTGCCGCACCTCCGTGAGGGAGTCCGGCCCTGTGTACGCGCCCCAGTCCAGGTCGTTGTCCGGTAGCAGGACCGGCAGCAGGACACGCACCCCGCGCGCGTGGAGAGTGTCCAGGAGGGCGAGGGTGCCCGGTTCGCTCCCCACGGACACATAGGCGGCGACGGTGCGGGCCTGCGCCAGTTCGGGCAGTTCCAGCGCGCGGGCGGCGAGCGCGGCGGCGGTTTCCCGCACGTCACCGGCCGTCAACCCGTTTCTCACCAGCAGGTGTCCTCGCCGCAACATTCGCTTGTCAGGCTCTGGTTCGGGTCCGCCGTGTCTCACAGGTGACTCCTGTAGCTCTCTTAATCAGTTCATATGAACGTGAATTAACCGGAGCCACAGATTCTGCACATAGCCACCAGTTATGGTTGCGGACATGACTGAGTCACACCCCAGGATCACCAAGGCTGTCATCCCCGCGGCAGGCCTCGGCACCCGGTTCCTGCCGGCCACCAAGGCCACTCCCAAGGAGATGCTGCCGGTCGTCGACAAGCCGGCGATCCAGTACGTGGTCGAAGAGGCCGTGTCGGCGGGTCTTGACGACGTCCTGATGATCACCGGACGCAACAAGCGCCCCCTCGAAGACCACTTCGACCGCAACTACGAGCTGGAATCCGCCCTCCAGAAGAAGGGCGACGCGAGCCGGCTCGCCAAGGTCCAGGAGTCCAGCGACCTGGCGACCATGCACTACGTGCGCCAGGGCGACCCCAAGGGCCTTGGCCACGCCGTCCTGTGCGCCGCTCCGCACGTCGGCCGCGAGCCCTTCGCCGTGCTCCTCGGCGACGACCTGATCGACCCCCGCGATCCCCTCCTCGCCCGCATGGTCGAGGTCCAGGAGCAGCACGGCGGCAGCGTCATCGCTCTCATGGAGGTGGCGCCCGAGCAGATCCACCTCTACGGATGCGCCGCCGTCGAGGCCACCGACGAGGGCGACCTGGTCAAGGTGACCGGTCTGGTCGAGAAGCCGGACATGGCGGACGCGCCCAGCGGTTACGCCGTCATCGGGCGTTACGTCCTCGACCCGCACATCTTCGACATACTGCGCAAGACCGAGCCGGGCCGCGGCGGCGAGATCCAGCTCACCGACGCCCTCCAGCAGCTCGCCGCGGACGAGAAGGTCGGCGGACCCGTGCACGGCGTCGTCTTCAAGGGCCGCCGCTATGACACCGGTGACCGCGGCGACTACCTGCGTGCCATTGTCAGACTCGCATGCGAACGTGAGGACCTGGGCCCGGACTTCCGGACCTGGCTTCGCAGTTACGTAGCCGAGGAGATGTAGGGATTTGAGCAGCGCCACGACCCGCACCACCGGCCAGGAACACCTCTGGTCGGTGGACGACCACCTGGAGGACATCCTCACGACCGTCCGCCCCCTCGAACCCATCGAACTGCAACTCCTCGACGCCCAGGGCTGTGTCCTGCTCGAGGACGTCACGGTGCCGGTCTCCCTGCCGCCGTTCGACAACAGCTCGATGGACGGGTACGCGGTCCGGGTCGCGGATGTGGCGGGCGCGAGCGAGGAGTATCCGGCGGTCCTGACGGTCGTCGGTGATGTCGCGGCCGGCCAGGCCGACCAGCCCTACGTGGGCCCCGGCCAGGCCGTCCGCATCATGACCGGCGCCCCGCTCCCGCCGGGCGCCGAAGCCGTCGTCCCCGTCGAGTGGACGGACGGAGGGCTCGGCGAGGGGCCGGTCTCCGGGATGCGCGCGCACAGCGCGTCCCCCGAGGGCTCCTACGGACAGGTCCACGTCCACCGCCCGGCCGAGGCACGCGCGCACGTCCGCGCGAAGGGCAGCGACGTGAAGGCGGGCGACCGCGCCCTCGAAGCGGGCACCGTCCTCGGCCCGCCGCAGATCGGTCTGCTCGCCGCGATCGGCCGCGGCAGCGTTCGGGTCCGCCCCCGCCCGCGCGTGGTCGTCCTGTCCACCGGCAGCGAACTCGTCCAGCCCGACGAGCAGTTGGGCTCCGGACAGATCTACGATTCGAACAGTTTCGCCCTGTGCGCGGCCGCCCGCGACGCCGGAGCCATCGCCTACCGCGTCGGCGCCGTCGCCGACGACGCCGAGACCCTGCGCTCGACCGTCGATGACCAGCTCGTCCGCGCGGACCTGCTGGTCACGACCGGCGGGGTGAGCGTCGGCGCCTACGACGTCGTCAAGGAAGCGCTGTCGTCGGTCGGCGACGAGGACGAGGAGGGCGGCGGCATCGACTTCCGCACCCTCGCCATGCAGCCCGGCAAGCCCCAGGGCTTCGGCTCCATCGGCCCCGACCACATCCCGCTGCTCGCGCTCCCCGGCAACCCCGTCTCGTCGTACGTCTCCTTCGAGCTCTTCGTGCGCCCCGCGATCCGCACCCTGATGGGACTGCGGGACGTCCACCGGCCCACGACCAGGGCAAAGCTCTCCGCGGACAAGGCGCTGACCTCACCGAAGGGCCGCCGGCAGTTCCTGCGCGGCACGTACGCGGACGGCACCGTGACGCCCGTCGGCGGCGCCGGATCCCACCTGGTCGCCGCCCTCGCGCACGCCGACGCGCTGATCGTCGTCCCCGAACAGGACACCTCGGTCGAGCCCGGCACCGAGGTCGAGGTCGTCCTCCTCGGCTGACCGGCCGCCCGGAGCGGGCCCCGCCCCGGCCCCACCGCGGGCGCCCAGGTCGGGCCGGGGGCGCACAGTCCCTCACGGCGGCGTAGCGGTCGACGGGCGGGCGGTAACGTGTCGCGCACACCAGGCCCACGCGCCGCACCGCGACGGGCCCTGACCGGGAGCGCCCACGCATGACTGTTCCGTCCCGGGGGGAGACCTCCGGAGCCCCTGTGCAGAACCGGCTGACGCACATCGACGAGGCCGGCGCCGCCCGCATGGTCGACGTGTCCGGGAAGGACGTGACCGCCCGCACCGCGCGCGCGAGCGGCCGGGTCCTGGTCTCGCCGCGCGTCGTGGAGCTGCTGCGCGGCGAAGGGGTCCCCAAGGGCGACGCCCTCGCCACCGCCCGCATCGCCGGGATCATGGGAGCCAAGCGCACACCGGACCTGATCCCGCTGTGCCACCCGTTGTCGGTGTCGGGTGTCAAGATTGATCTGTCGGTCGCGGACGACGCCGTCGAGATCCTCGCCACCGTGAAGACGACCGACCGCACGGGCGTCGAGATGGAAGCCCTCACCGCGGTCAGCGTGGCGGCCCTCACCGTGATCGACATGGTCAAGGCTGTCGACAAGGGGGCGGTCATCACGGACGTACGAGTGGAAGAGAAGACCGGCGGGAAGTCGGGCGACTGGAGCCGGGCATGAGCGGCGACACCGTCATCGGCGCGGCGCTCACGGCCGGCTACAGCGCGCTGGTCGTCACCGCCTCCAACCGCGCCGCCTCCGGCGTCTACGAGGACAAGGGCGGCCCCCTGGTCGCCGAAGGCCTCGCGGAATCCGGCTTCGCGGTCGACGGGCCGTGGGTCGTCCCCGACGGGGACCCCGTGGAGGAGGCGCTGCGCGCCGGGGTCGAGGCGGGCTACGACGTCATCGTCACCACCGGCGGCACGGGGATCTCGCCCACCGACCGGACCCCCGAGGCGACCTCGCGCGTGCTCGACCGCGAGATCCCCGGAATCCCGGAGGCCATCAGGGCGTTCGGCAGGGACAAGGTGCCCACCGCGGCGCTCTCGCGGGGGCTCGCCGGAGTCGCCCGGGGGACGCTGATCGTCAACCTGCCGGGCTCCACCGGCGGAGTCAGGGACGGAATGGCCGTTCTCGAACCCCTCCTGATCCACGCCGTCGACCAGATCCGCGGCGGCGACCACCAGAGACCCGGCGGCACTGGGGGTGCGAGCTGAACAGCCCATCCTGGCCGGTCGAGCTGGTGGACGGCGATGTCGTCCTCCGGCCGATAAGGCTGCGCGACCAGCGGGCCTGGCGCGAGGTGAACCGGCGCAACCGCGACTGGCTGCGCCCCTGGGAGGCGACGATCCCGCCGCCCACGCCGAGCGGCCCGATCGCGCACCGGCCGACGTACCGGCAGATGGTCCGGCACCTGCGCGCCGAGGCCAACGCGGGCCGGATGCTGCCCTTCGTGATCGAGTACCAGGGGCGCCTGGTCGGTCAGCTCACCGTCGCCGGGATCACCTGGGGCTCGATGTGCTCCGGGCACATCGGCTACTGGGTCGACCAGTCGGTGGCGGGCCACGGAGTGATGCCGACGGCCGTGGCGCTGGTGAGCGACCACTGTTTCCGCACCGTCGGACTGCACCGCATCGAAGTCTGTATTCGCCCCGAGAACGGGCCCAGCCGCAGGGTCGTGGAAAAGCTCGGATTCCGGGAGGAAGGGCTGCGCCCGCGCTATCTCCACATCGACGGTGCCTGGCGCGACCATCTCGTCTTCGCGCTCACCGCGGAGGAAGTCCCCGAAGGACTGCTCGGGCGCTGGAGGCGGACGCGTCCGGCGCCGGGGCGCTCGGATCAGGTCGGATCGGAACAGGCCGGTTCACAGAACCCGAGCAAGCGCGGACACCCCGGAAAATGAAATAGGTGTTCGAAAATGATCGGCAGTCGATCGTGTCAGGGCATTAAATTCACGCTCGCGGTGGCCTGCTGATCGCATCGGTCACAAAAAAAGGTCGAAATATCAGCCGGATCGTGCGACACACCGGCGCAATTGGCAGATGGCCTCATACAAACCCCTCTACCGTGTGAGGCGTGAGCAGCAGCGGCCTCATCTACGCAGTCATCGTCGGGGCCTGGGCCGCCTACTTGGTGCCGATGTGGCTCCGTAGGCAGGACGAGCTGAACGAAGCCCGTCCGACGGAACGCTTCAGCACCGCCATCCGGCTGCTGTCCGGACGGGCGGGCATGGAGCGTCGATACGCCAAGGACCTGCGCGCACGCTCCACCGAGGAGGAGGAGCCCAGCGCCGACCCGGACGGCGTCACCGATTCGGTGGACGTCCGGGCCTTCGCCGTGTCCCCGCCCCGGCCCCAGGCGACAGACCGGCACCGTCCGCACGTACAGGAACGCGTGCAGGTTCCGGAGCCGGCCCAGGCGGAACAGGAGCCGGTCGCGCGCGCGACCGGCAAGGAGAGCGGCGCGTACGAGAGCTCGGGCACCGCCCGGTCCGTACCGCACCAGGCGGGCCCGCCCGCCCCGAGACCCGCGGCCAAGCCCGCGCCGCAGCAGGCCGCGCCGGCCACGCCCGCCGCGCGCCGCGCGGCCTCGGCGGAGGCCGCCGCACGGGCCCGGCGCACGAAGGTCCTCGCACGCCGCCGGCGTACGACGGTCCTGCTGTTCCTCGCCTTCAGCCTCGGCGCCGTCGTGGCGGCCGTGGGCGGGCTCGCCTTGCTGTGGGCGCCCGGCGTGCCGGCCGTGATGCTGAGCTCGTACATCGTGCATCTGCGCGCCAAGGAGCGGCGGCGCTTCACCTACACCATGGACCGCCGCCGGGCCGAGGCCGCGGCACAGCGGCTCCGGGAGCGGCAGCCCCGCCGGCGGACGTCCGCCGAGCCCGTGGCGGACGAACCGGAGGAGCACGCCGCCCCCGACACCGACCCCGGTCTCCTGGCGCTCGCCGCCGACCGTCGCGCGCTGGTCGAGCAGACGGACCACGCCGAGTGGGTCGACCAGCAGCGCGAGCGCCAGTGCGGGCCGTCGCAGGGCGAGAGCTGGGACCCGGTGCCGGTTCCCCTGCCGACCTATGTGACCGCGCCGGTCGCGCCGAGGGCGACGTCCAGCGTGGACCTCGGCGCGCCGGACGCGTGGAGCTCCGCGCGGTCCAGCGCGGTGGAGCCGAGCGCGCACGAGGCCGAGCCGGCCGACGAGGACCTCTCCGACGGTTCCGAGGACGCCGGTGCGGCGGACGACAGCCGTAGCGACGCCCGGCGGGCCGCGTCCGCGCGCCGCGCCCGCGAGCGCGGCCGGACGCCCCTGTTCGACCAGTACGAGGAAGGCGAACGGCCGCGCGCGGCCAACGAGTGACGGGTGGGCGCCGGGTCCGGCTGACCAGGCAGGAACGGATTACCGAGCACCTCGATCGGGGTGCTAGAGTTTCACTCGTTGCAAGGGCCTGTGGCGCAGTCTGGTAGCGCACCTCGTTCGCATCGAGGGGGTCTGGGGTTCAAATCCCCACAGGTCCACCGCAGCAAAGAGGCCCGTTCCCATCCGTGGGAGCGGGCCTCTTGCCATGTCCGGAAACCGGCGGCGGCAACTGCCGCCGGTGGCCCCGGGGCTGGCGGTCCTTCGGACGGCGCCCCCCGCGGGGGAGCGGAGACCAGGGCGGCGGCCGGTCCGGGCACCGCCGGACGAACACCGCCCTGGTGTCTAGAGGGCCTTGGCGTAGCAGAGGCTCAGTTCGTGGAAGCGGTAGTAGCCGAACTTGGTGCACGGCTCGTAGCCGCTCGACGCGTAGAGGGCGACCGCCTCGGGCTGCTTGGATCCGGTCTCCAGGACCATGCGGGCGCGGCCGGCCGTGCGAGCGTCCTCCTCCAGGGCGGCCAGCATGCGCCGGGCGAGGCCGAGACCCCGGGCCTCGGGGATCACGTACATGCGCTTGAGCTCGGCGTCACCGTCCGCGTAGCCCTCGTCGTTCGCGTCCTGGGTGCGCCAGCCGCCCGTGGCCACCGGACGGTCCCCCTCGTCGTACGCGATCAGATACAGACCGGCCGGCGGGGAGAACATCCGCGGGTCGAGATGCGTGGCGTCGCCGCCGTCGCCGTAGCGCACGGCGTATTCGGCCTGGACCTGGTCGTTGAGCTTCAAGGCGTCGGGGTGGTCGAAAGGAACCGGACGGAAATTCATGCGTAATACCGTACATCTATGCGATAGGTGAAGAGGTGGCGGGTGATGCCGGGGTCCGGCCCTGCCGATAAAGATCGAGTTCCGGACGGCCGCACGTATTAAGTATCGTGCCGGGGTGCTGACTGTGACCTCTGTGAATGTGAACGGGCTCCGGGCCGCCGCGAAGAAGGGTTTCGTGGAGTGGCTCGCGGGGACCTCCGCGGACGTGCTGTGCCTCCAGGAGGTACGGGCGGAGCCCGGGCAGCTTCCCGAGGAGGTGCGCGCGCCCGAGGGCTGGCACGTCGTGCACGCGCCCGCCGCCGCCAAGGGCCGGGCGGGTGTGTCCCTCTACACGCGCCGCGAGCCCGACCGCGTCCGGATCGGCTTCGGGTCCGAGGAGTTCGACTCCGCCGGGCGCTACGTCGAGGCGGACCTGCCCGGTGTCACCGTCGCGAGCCTCTACCTGCCCTCGGGCGAGGTCGGGACCGACCGGCAGGACGAGAAGGTCCGGTTCATGGGTGAGTTCCTGGCCCACCTGAAGGAGCTTCGGGTGCGGGCCGCCGCCGACGGGCGTGAGGTCGTCGTGTGCGGCGACTGGAACATCGCCCACCAGGAGGCCGACCTCAAGAACTGGCGCGCCAACCGGAAGAACTCCGGCTTCCTGCCGGAGGAGCGCGAGTGGCTCGGCCGGGTCCTCGACGCGGAGGACGTCGGCTACGTCGACGTCGTACGCGCCCTGCACCCGGACGAGGAGGGTCCGTACACCTGGTGGTCGTACCGGGGGCGGGCTTTCGAGAACAATTCGGGATGGAGGATCGACCTTGCGGTCGCGACTCCTGGGCTCGCTCGTCGTGCGGTCAAGGGGTTCGTGGAGCGGGCCGCCAGCCATGAGGAGCGCTGGTCGGACCATGCTCCGGTGACGGTTGTTTTCGAGCTCTGAGGAGAACAGGGTGGGGTGCAGGGATCTCTGCACCCCACCCTGTTCTCAGGGCTTCAGCCGATCTCCGGCCGGGAGCCCATGACGGTGAACGTCAGCCGTGATGTGTCCGGTCCGGCCAGGCGGTCCGGTCCACCACCTGACCGTCCTTTGGCGACCATGACGCGAACTCCGTCCTTGAGGAGCTGCTCCCGAGTCACCTCGCCGGCCGTGGCGAACGTCTCGCGGTAGCGGCTGACGGTGTAGTCGTCCAGCCAACTGGCGCGGATGCCGGCGGGAGCGGAACAGGTCGTGCCGCGGGCGGAAGCGCGGCAGACGTAGTTGCCGTACGCGTAGGCCTTCCGCGGGGCGAAGTACATGCGGCCGCGGCACCCCGTGCAGTGCGCGACCCCGATCAGGAGAGATGTCTCCCGGCGCCTGGGATGAGTCCCGTTCGAACGGGCGTCGAGGACGTCCCGCAGAGCTTGGAATTCCTCCTCCGTGAGCAGCGGCGGGCCGATCGGCACGGGTGAGCCTTCGGCGTCGCGGACCGTCTGCCCTCTGTGCACCCGGTGTCCCATCAGTGCCGGTGTCCGGAGGATCTTGGACAGGCTGCCGGCCGTCCAGCGGAACCGCTCGAAGTCGCGCCCGTGGCGTCGCCCGCCCATGGAGCGCCCTTGAAGTTGGGCGTGACGGTCTCGTGGCACCGGAATGTCGGCCGCCTCCAGCTTGTGGGCGATGGCGACCAGGGACAGTCCCGAATGCACGTCAGCCACAATCATGCGGACGACGGCGAGGGTCTCCGGGTCAGGGCTGAGGCACCAGCCGACGCCGGAGGGGTGCGGTGCCTTCCTGTACCCGAACGGAACCAGTCCACCGCCGTATCGGCCTGTTGCTCGCAGGACTTCGTGGGCGCTGGTGAGCCGGGCGGAGATGGCGCGCGTCTCCTGCTCGGCGGCGTAGGCCAGATTCATGCAGCGGCGGATGGTGTCGCCGTCCGGCCGCGTCGAGACCACGAGCGGTTGATGCTCCTCGGGCAGGCCGAAGACGAGTGTCGTTGCATGCTCCTGACCCCACTGCCCAGGGCGTCCAGGGCGAGACCGTGCGCCGCGGATCCGGGGGCGCCGACCGGCACGCTGTTCACCGCGATGGGACCTCCGGCCTCGGCGATCTGGCGCGCAGCCGCCGCCTGGCCGGGCGGTAGACCCGCGGCGGGCAGGTTCGCCGAGAACGAAGCCCCTGCGTTGTCGAGCGCGACCGCGCCGACGACCACGGGACCGAGGGCGAAGCCGAGGTCACGGAGCATGTTGGTGGTGGCGCTGGCCATGCCCGCCAGATGCGGCGGCACGTTGTTGAGAGCCACGGCCGTCACCGAGCTGACGGTCAGGGCGAATCCGATACCGATCAGCAGTGCGGGGGTAAGGAAGGCGCCGAGTCCCGGGTCGGTGACGTCCAGCCGCGTGAAAAGCAGGCTGCCGATCCCTATGAGGACGAATCCTGAGGTCAGCAGCCATGATGCGGCGACACGGTGGAGGAGCCGCGAGACGACAGGGATGAGCAGGAAGGCAGGTCCCTGGAGGAGCAGGAAGGGGATCGCGACGCGGATCGGGTCCTGGTGCTGCACCGGGCCCAGCCACATGCTCATCGTGAAGCAGGCGCCGAGGAAGGCGAGCATGCCGATGACCGCAGCGATGGACGACACCGTGAAGGCCCGGTTGCGGAACAGTTTCAGGTCGAAGATCGGTGACTCCGCGCGCAGTTCCACCAGGATGAATCCGGCGAGGAAGCACGCGCCGAGGGCGAGGGCCATCATGACGGGAAGGGTGTTCCAGCCGGACTCGGGCCCCTCGACGGCGCCGTACAGCACCAGGACGAGACCGATGGGGAAGGTGATCTGACCGGGCACGTCGAGTCTGCGACCCTCGGGCGCCTTCGACTCGGTGGCCAGCACCAGGGTGAGCACCATGCTCACCAGAGCGAGTCCGACGAGCACCCAGAAGGAACCACGCCACGAGCCGACCTTGGCGAACATGCCGCCGATCAGCGGCGAGACGGCGGCGCCGGCGGACAGGAAACCGCTCCAGACCGCCACCGCCTGTGCTCGCTCCCGCAGGGTACGGGTGATGGCCGTGATCGAGGTGAGCGAGCCGGGAAACATGGCACCCGCTCCCAGCCCGTTCAGGGCGGCGCCGATCCACAGCACCTGCACGGTGGGGGCGAGTGCGGCCACCGTGCTGCCCGCGGCGATCAGGGCCGTGCCGGCCACGATCAGCCTCCGGCGTCCGAAGAGGTCACCGAGGACACCGAAGGTGAACTCGAAGCAGACCACAGCGATCATGAATGCGGCCGTGATCCAGGTGAGTTGGGATCCGTGCGTGTCCAGGTCCTGCTGGAAGAGTCCGAGGAGCGAGGCCGGCAGCGCGTTCGCGACCTGGGCCACGAAGACGGCGCCGCAGGCGGCGGCCATTGTTCTCGCGTAGCCCGGTGCCCGGGCGGCCCCCGCGGTCGATCCCGGCGACACGACCGTCCTGCTGTTGAGCGTCATTACTGTTCTCCCTGACTGGGAAGGCGGGCGCCCCGGAAACGAACGCCGCGAGAGCGTGGAAGGGCTCGGCTCTGCGTTCGCGGTGGGGGAGAGGGCACGGCGCGAGTCGGGCGCGATGTCAGGGAGAATGACATTCGCTTTACATCAGGTCAACACTTCGTCCGCAAGATAAATATGTTAGGCGTCTAGTAAGGAACTTCCCCTGTCAGTGCGTCACCAGGCTCAGTGCTTTTCGGCCAGGTCCCCCTCCAATGCGTGGGCCGCGGCATTCAGGGCCGTGACCACGGACTGGAGGCGGTGTGGGTCGTACCGCACGCTGGGCATCGACACCGACAGTCCGGCCAGCGCGATGCCGTCCTGGTCGCGCACCGTCACACCGACGGCGACCAGACCCCGCTCGGACCGTTCCTTGTTGACGGCGAACCCGTTGCGCCGCAGCCGCTTCAGCTCATTGCGCAGCCGGGCGACGTCCGGCCGGTCGGCCGG
>NZ_JBSFZS010000039.1:0-65943 GCF_053600395.1 Streptomyces sp. NPDC005070
TCGTCGACGAGGTGGAAACCGTCCAGCATCTCGCGGAACCGGTCCGGGCCGATCGCGATCATCAGCGACAGCCCGATCGCCGAGTCGAACGAGTAGCGCCCGCCGACCCAGTCCCAGAACTCGAACATGTTCGCCGTGTCGATGCCGAAGTCCGACACCTTCTCCGCGTTCGTCGACAGCGCCACGAAGTGCTTCGCGACCGCCTTCTCCTCACCGAGCCCGGCGAGCAGCCAGGAGCGTGCGGAGGTGGCGTTGGTGATCGTCTCGATCGTGGTGAAGGTCTTCGAGGCGATGACGAACAGCGTCTCCGCCGGGTCCAGGTCCCGTACGGCCTCGTGCAGGTCCGCGCCGTCCACGTTCGACACGAACCGCACCGTCAGCGAGCGGTCGGTGAACGGCCGCAGCACCTCGTAGGCCATGGCGGGACCGAGGTCGGAGCCGCCGATGCCGACGTTCACGACGTTCTTGATGCGCTTGCCGGTGTGCCCGGTCCACTCGCCCGAGCGGACCCGCCCGGCGAAGTCCGCCATCTTGTCCAGGACCGCGTGCACGGCCGGCACGACGTTCTCCCCGTCGACCTCGACCACCGCGTCCCGCGGCGCCCGCAGCGCGGTGTGCAGCACCGCCCGGTCCTCGGTCACGTTGATCTTCTCGCCCCGGAACATCGCGTCCCGCAGCCCGAACACGTCCGTGGCGGTGGCGAGTTCCTGGAGCAGGGCCAGGGTCTCGTCGGTGATCAGGTGCTTGGAGTAGTCGATCCGCAGATCGCCGACCCGGACGACATGGCGCTCGGCGCGCGCGGGGTCGGCGGCGAACAGGTCACGCAGCCGCGGGTGGAGCAGCGCGGTCGCGCGGTGGTCCTCCAGGGCCACCCACTCCGGACGGCGGGTGGGCTTGGGGTAGTCAGACACGGGGGGTCTCCTTGGGGGCCTCGCCGCGCAGGGCGATGGCGTACATCTCGTCCGCGTCCAGGCGGCGCAGTTCCTCGGCGATGAGCTGGGAGGTGGAGCGCACCTTCAGCGCGAGGGTGCGGGAGGGCTGGCCGGGCAGGGACAGGGTCGCCAGCGGGCCCTCGGGGCGGTCGATGACGATCTCGCCGTTCTCGGTGCCGAGGCGGACGGCGGTCACTACGGGGCCCGCGGTGACGACACGCTCGGTCTTGACCCGGAGGCGGGCCTCCAGCCAGCGGGCCAGCAGTTCGGCGCTCGGGTTCTGCGCCTCGCTCTCGACGGTCGCCGAGATCACCTTCGTACGGGCCTGGTCGAGGGCCGCCGCCAGCATGGAGCGCCAGGGGGTGAGCCGGGTCCAGGCGAGGTCGGTGTCGCCCGGCGCGTACGAGGCGGCGCGGGCGTCCAGCGCCTGGAGCGGTGCCTCGACGGCGTACATGTCGGTGATCCGGCGCTGGGCGAGGGCGCCCAGCGGGTCCTTGACCGGGTTGGCGGGCGCGTCCACCGGCCACCAGACGACGACGGGGGCGTCCGGCAGCAGCAGCGGCAGGACGACCGAGTCGGCGTGGTCCGAGACCTCGCCGTACGTCCGCAGGACGACCGTCTCGCCGGTGCCCGCGTCCGAGCCGACGCGCACCTCGGCGTCGAGTCGGGGTTTGGTGCGGTCGCGCGGGGTGCGGGCGACGCGCTTGATGACGACGAGGGTGCGCGAGGGGTGCTCCCGCGAGGCCTCCTCGGCCGCCTTGATGGAGTCGTAGGCGTTCTCCTCGTCGGTGACGATGACCATCGTCAGGACCATGCCCACGGCGGGGGTGCCGATGGCCCGGCGCCCCCGTACGAGCGCCTTGTTGATCTTGCTTGCCGTGGTGTCGGTCAGGTCGATCTTCATGGCCTGCGCCAGCTCCGTCCGTCTCGTGCGAGCATCTCGTCGGCTTCCTCCGGGCCCCAACTGCCCGAGGGGTACTGCGCGGGCGTGCCGTGGCTCTCCCAGTACCCCTCGATCGGGTCGAGGATCTTCCAGGACTCTTCCACCTCCTGGTGGCGGGGGAAGAGATTGGCGTCGCCGAGCAGGACATCCAGGATCAGCCGTTCGTACGCCTCCGGGCTGGACTCGGTGAACGACTCGCCGTACGCGAAGTCCATGGTGACGTCCCGGATCTCCATGGAGGTACCCGGCACCTTGGATCCGAAGCGCACGGTCATGCCCTCGTCGGGCTGGACGCGGATGACGATCGCGTTGGCGCCGAGCTCCTCGGTGGCCGTGGAGTCGAACGGGGAGTGCGGGGCGCGCTGGAAGACCACCGCGATCTCGGTGACCCGGCGGCCCAGCCGCTTGCCGGTCCGCAGGTAGAAGGGGACACCCGCCCAACGGCGGTTGTCGACCTGGAGCTTGACGGCGGCGTAGGTGTCGGTCGTCGACGCGGGGTCGATGCCGTCCTCCTGGAGGTAGCCGCGCACCTTCGCGCCGCCCTGCCAACTCGCCGCGTACTGGCCGCGTACGGTGTGCTCGCCCAGGTTCTCCGGCAGCTTCACGGCTCTGAGGACCTTGAGCTTCTCGGCGAGCAGCGACTCGGCGTCGAAGGCGGCCGGTTCCTCCATGGCGGTCAGTGCCATGAGCTGGAGCAGGTGGTTCTGGATCACGTCCCGGGCGGAGCCGATGCCGTCGTAGTAGCCGGCCCGGCCGCCGATGCCGATGTCCTCGGCCATGGTGATCTGGACGTGGTCGACGTACGACCGGTTCCAGACGGGCTCGTACATCTGGTTGGCGAAGCGGAGCGCCAGGATGTTCTGGACGGTCTCCTTGCCGAGGTAGTGGTCGATCCGGAACACCTGGTCCGGGTCGAACACGTCGTGCACGATCCTGTTCAGCTCGCGGGCGCTCGCCAGGTCGTGACCGAACGGCTTCTCGATGACCGCGCGCCGCCAGGACCCCTCGGGAGGGGTCGCCAGCCCGTGCTTCTTGAGCTGCCGCACCACCTTCGGGAAGAACTTCGGCGGTACGGAGAGGTAGAAGGCGTAGTTGCCGCTGGTGCCCCGGGAGGCGTCCAGCTCATCGACGGCCGCGCGCAGTTGCTTGAACGCCGTGTCGTCGTCGAAGTCGCCCGGGATGAACCGCATGCCCTCGGCGAGCTGCTGCCAGACCTCCTCGCGGAACTCGGTCCGCGCGTGCTCGCGCACCGAGTCGTGCACCACCTGCGCGAAGTCCTGGTCCTCCCACTCGCGGCGGGCGAACCCGAGGAGCGAGAAGCCCGGCGGCAGCAGACCCCGGTTGGCGAGGTCGTACACGGCCGGCATCAGCTTCTTGCGGGACAGGTCGCCGGTGACACCGAAGATGACCAGGCCGGAGGGGCCCGCGATCCGGGGGAGCCGGCGGTCGCGCGGGTCGCGCAGCGGGTTGTCCCAGTCGGCCGCCACACCGAGCGCGTGGGCGAGGACCTCGGTCGCCGAGTCACCGAGCCCGCGGGCGAGGATCTCGGTCGCCGCGTCGCCGAGGACCTCGGTCGCCGGGACGGCGAGCGCCGCGGCCGGGGCTCCGTGCGTCAGGCGGTCCTGTTCCACGGCCGGGTCACCGGATCCCTGCGCCGCGGCGGCCGCATCCTTCGGGTCGCCGTCGGAAAGCGCCTCACCCTTGGTCATTCCCCTTCAACTCCCTTGCCGCGCAGCGAGGTCGCCACCGCTTCGAGAAGGTCCTCCCAGGCCGCCTCGAACTTCGCGACGGCCTCGTCCTCCAGTTGCCCGACGACCTCGTCGTAGGAGATC
Source organism: Streptomyces sp. NPDC005070 (assembly GCF_053600395.1). NCBI lineage: Bacteria > Bacillati > Actinomycetota > Actinomycetes > Kitasatosporales > Streptomycetaceae > Streptomyces > Streptomyces sp. NPDC005070. The sequence goes on from NZ_JBSFZS010000039.1 coordinate 3,708, forward strand.
CCGAGCGCCTCGACCGCGGCCAGGTCGGCGCGCGCCTGAGGGTAGCCGCCGGTCACCGCGTCGCCGTGGATGTCACCGTGGTCCGCGGTGGCGTTCAGCGTCCCCTCCGGCATGGTGTTGACCGTGCCGGGCGCGACCAGCTCGTCGACGTACAGGGTGTCCTTGTACGCGGGGTCCTTGACGCCCGTGGAGGCCCACAGCGGACGCTGCTTCCGGGCCCCGGACGGGGCGAGCGCGGTCCAGCGGTCGCCGCCTCGCGCCGAGCCGTCGACCGAGCCGAACACGTCCTCGTAGGCCTCGTAGGCCAGACGGGCGTTGGCGAGCGCCGCCCTGCCCTTGAGCGCGAGGGCCTCGTCCGTGCCGGTCTTCGCGAGCCGCCTGTCGATCTCGCTGTCGACGCGGGAGACGAAGAAGGAGGCGACGGAGTGGATGCCGGTGAGGTCGATGCCCGCGGCCAGCGCCCGCTCCAGGCCCGCCAGATAGGCGTCCATGACCTCGCGGTAGCGCTCCAGGGAGAAGATCAGCGTGACGTTGACGCTGATGCCGAGGCCGATGACCTCGGTGATCGCCGGAAGGCCGGCCTTCGTCGCCGGGATCTTGATCATCACGTTCGGGCGGTCGACCAGCCAGGCGAGCTGCTTGGCCTCGGCGACGGTCGCGGTGGTGTCGTGGGCCAGCCGGGGGTCGACCTCGATGGAGACCCGGCCGTCCCGGCCGCCGGTCGCCTCGTACACCGGGCGCAGGATGTCGGCGGCGGCGCGCACGTCCGCGGTCGTCATCATCCGGACGGCCTCGTCGACCGTCACGCCGCGCACGGCGAGGTCGGCGAGCTGCTGCTCGTACCCCTCACCGGAGCCGATGGCGGCCTGGAAGATGGACGGGTTGGTGGTGACGCCCACCACGTGGCGGGTCGCGACGAGTTCGGCCAGGTTGCCGGACTCGATCCGCTTGCGGGAGAGGTCGTCGAGCCAGATGGAGACGCCTTCGTCGGAGAGGCGCTTCAGGGTTACCGCGGGCGCGGTCGCTTCGGTCACAGTGATCATCTTCCTTTGTGCGAACGGATCAACCGCGGACTGCGGCAAGAGATTCCCGCGCGGCGGCGGCGACGTTCTCGGGGGTGAAACCGAACTCGGCGAACAGGGTCCCGGCGTCGGCCGAGGCGCCGAAGTGCTCCAGCGAGACGACGCGTCCGGCGTCACCGACGTACCGGTACCAGGTCAGGGCGATCCCGGCCTCGACCGCCACGCGGGCCCGTACGGCCGGCGGAAGGACGCTCGCCCGGTACTCGGGGGACTGCTCCTCGAACCACTCGACGGACGGCATCGACACCACGCGGGTGCCCACGCCCTCGGCCTCCAGCAGCTCACGCGCCGCGACGGCGAGCTGCACCTCGGACCCGGTCGCGACGAGGAGGACGTCCGGGGTCTCGGTGGAGGAGTCCCGCAGGACGTAACCGCCGCGCGCCGCGTCGGGGTTGACGGGGTGGGTCGGTACGCCCTGACGGGTGAGGGCCAGACCGTGCGGGGCCGGGTTCGTGGCGTGCCGCTTGAGGATCTCGGCCCAGGCGATGGCCGTCTCGTTGGCGTCGGCCGGGCGGACGATGTTGAGGCCGGGGATGGCACGGAGCGAGGCGAGGTGCTCGACCGGCTGGTGGGTGGGGCCGTCCTCGCCGAGACCGATGGAGTCGTGCGTCCACACGTACGTCACCGGCAGCTGCATCAGCGCGGAGAGGCGGACGGCGTTGCGCATGTAGTCGGAGAACACCAGGAAGGTGCCGCCGTAGATACGGGTGTTGCCGTGGAGCGCGATGCCGTTCATCTCCGCGGCCATGGAGTGCTCGCGGATGCCGAAGTGGATCGTGCGGCCGTACGGGTTCGCCTCCGGCAGCGGGTTGTCCGCCGGGAGGAAGGAGGAGGTCTTGTCGATCGTCGTGTTGTTCGAGCCGGCGAGGTCGGCGGAGCCGCCCCACAGCTCGGGGAGCACGGCGCCGAGCGCCTGGAGGACCGTGCCGGAGGCGGCGCGGGTGGCGACGTTCTTGCCCTCCTCGAACACCGGCAGCGCGCTCTCCCAGCCCTCGGGAAGCTGGCCGGCGACGATCCGGTCGAAGAGCTTCGCGTTCTCGGGCCGTTCGGTGCGCCACGCGCCGATCCGCTTGTCCCAGTCGGCGTGCGCCTCGGCGCCCCGGTCCAGGGCCTGACGGGCGTGGGCCAGCACGTCGGCGTCGACCTGGAAGGTCTGCTCCGGGTCGAAGCCCAGGAGCCGCTTGGTCGCGGCGATCTCCTCGGCGCCCAGCGCCGAGCCGTGCGAGGCCTCGGTGTTCCGCGCGTTCGGCGCCGGCCAGGCGATGACGGTGCGCATCGCGATGATGGAAGGACGCCCGGTCTCGGCCCGCGCGGCCGTGAGCGCGGTGTACAGGGCATGGACGTCGATGTCGCCGTCGGGCGAGGGCTCGACGCGCTGCACGTGCCAGCCGTACGACGCGTAGCGCCCCAGCACGTCCTCGGAGAAGGCGGTCGCCGTGTCGCCCTCGATGGAGATGTGGTTGTCGTCGTAGATGAAGACGAGGTTGCCGAGCTTCTGGTGGCCGGCGAGCGAGGAGGCCTCCGCCGAGATGCCCTCCTCCAGGTCGCCGTCGGAGACGATCGCCCAGATGGTGTGGTCGAACGGGGACTCGCCCTCGGAGGCCTCGGGGTCGAACAGGCCGCGCTCGTAGCGGGCCGCCATCGCCATGCCCACCGCGTTGGCGGCACCCTGGCCGAGCGGGCCGGTCGTGGTCTCCACGCCCGCGGTGTGCCCGTACTCGGGGTGGCCGGGCGTCTTGGAGCCGTGGGTGCGGAACGCCTTCAGATCGTCGAGGCCGAGTTCATAACCTGACAGGAAGAGCTGGGTGTAGAGGGTCAGCGAGGTGTGGCCGGGGGAGAGGACGAAGCGGTCGCGGCCCGTCCACTCCGGGTCGGCCGGGTCGTGCCGCATCACCTTCTGGAAGAGCGTGTACGCCGCCGGGGCCAGGCTCATCGCGGTCCCGGGGTGACCGTTGCCGACCTTCTGCACGGCGTCGGCGGCCAGAAGGCGGGCGGTGTCGACGGCGCGGCGGTCGAGCTCGGTCCAGGTGAAGCCGTCGGAGCTCTGCGTACTCATCTTCAAGAAGTCCTCACGGGATGCGCTGAAACAGGGTCTGTGCCTTCAAACCTAAAAGTCAGACTTTTGCTGGGGAAGGTGCCCGTGTGTCAGCCTTCGGTGAAAGTGGGACACATGGAGCCGTGGCGAGCCGACGCGAGAAGGACATGAACGACAGAACCACCCAAGGCGGCACCGGCGGTGAGCGCGGCCGGGACGGGATCAGGACCTTTCCGTTTCCGGCCGATCTGAGCCTGTCCGGCGTGGGCATGCAGGTCGGAGCGATGGGAACCGGACGCACCTGGCACGCCGACGCCCCGCTGGAACGCGTGCACCGCATCGACTTCCACGTCGTGATGCTCTTCCACGAGGGGCCCGTACGGCACATGGTCGACTTCGCCGAGTACGAGGCCCGCGCGGGCGACCTCCTGTGGATCCGGCCCGGCCAGGTGCACCGCTTCTCCAGCACCGACCCCTACCGCGGGACCGTCCTGACCATGCAGCCGGGCTTCCTGCCCCGCGCGACCGTCGAGGCGACCGGCCTCTACCGCTACGACCTGCCCCCGCTGCTGCGCCCCGAGGCCGAACGGCTGGCCGCGCTGGAACACGCGCTGACCCAACTGGAGCGCGAGTACGTCGACACCACCACGCTGCCGCTCAGTCTGCACACCGCGGTGCTGCGGCACTCGCTCACCGCGTTCCTGCTGCGTCTCGCCCACCTCGCGGCGAGCTCCGCCGGGGCGACCCACGAGCACACGGACACCACGTTCACGCGGTTCCGGGACGCGGTGGAGAGGGACTTCGCCGTCAATCACAGCGTCAGCGCCTACGCCGACGCCCTCGGATACTCGCGCCGCACCCTGGTGCGCGCCGTGCGGGCCGCCACCGGCCAGACGCCCAAGGGGTTCATCGACAAGCGGGTCGTCCTGGAGGCCAAACGGCTCCTCGCCCACACGGACATGCCGATCGGGCGCGTCGGGGCCGCCGTCGGCTTCCCCGACTCGGCCAACTTCTCGAAGTTCTTCCACCAGCACACGGGGGCGACCCCGGTGGCCTTCCGGACGGAACTGCGCTGAGCGGGACGGACCGCGTACGTCCGTCCCGCCCGGCCTCGCGACGGGTGGCTGCTTGTCCCCTCTCCTGTCGGTGACCGACCGGAGGACGAGTGACCGCCCGTCATTTCACCTGTCAGTGACCGAAGTCGAACCAGTTGACGTTCACGAAGTCCGCGGGCTGGCCGCTGGTGAAGGTGAGATAGACGTCATGGGTTCCGGTCACGGAGCTCATGTTCGCCGGTATGGTCCTCCAGGACTGCCAGCCGCCGGTGTTGGCCAGCGCGAAGCTGGCGACCGGTGTGCTCGTACGGCTGTCGAGGCGCACCTCGACCAGGCCGCTGACCCCGCCCGCCGCGCCGCTCGCGACCCGGCCGTAGAACTGGGTGGCCGCCGAGGAGCCGAAGTTGACGCCCTTGTAGAGCGCGTAGTCGCCGTTCGCGATGGTGCCGATGTCCTGGCCGCCGCCGGTGTCCGTCGTGGTCTCGCTGACGACACCGCTCTGGCTGTCGTAGGACTCGGCCTGGATGGCGCTGTAGGCGTCACGGTTGCCGGTGGGCGGCGGAGTGGTGCCACCGCCGCCACCGCTGCCGGCCGCCTGGAGCACCTGGACGTAGTCGACGACGAGCGGGTGACCGGGTTCCGTGCCGCTGTCGGGGCCGCCGCCGAAGGCGCCCGGGAAGCCGCCGCCCATCGCGACGTTCAGGATGACGAAGTAGCCGTGGTTGGTGGCGTTCGCCCAGGTGGTCGCGTCGACCTGGTTCGCCTTCACCGTGTGGAAGTTGACGCCGTCGAGGTAGAAGCGGACCTCCTCGGGGCTCGTCGACCTGTCCCACTCCATCGCGTAGGTGTGGAAGCCCGCCTGACAGGTCGTGCCGGTGCAGGGCGTGTTGTTGCCGATGCCGCTGGTCTCGTTGCAGGGGCCGCCCGGGCTGGTGCCGCAGTGCATCGTGGCCCACTCGGTGTTGAGGCCCTGGACGTTCTCCATGATGTCCAGCTCACCGACGCCCGGCCAGTTCTGGTAGTTGCCGCGGTAGGGCGCGCCGAGCGCCCAGAAGGCGGGCCAGTAGCCCTTGGCCGCGGCGCCGGTCACGTTCGGCATCTGCAGCCGCGACTCGATGCGCAGCTTGCCCCCGGCGGGGGGCTCGAAGTCGGTGCGCTTGGTCTCGATGCGGCCCGAGGTCCAGTTGCCCGACGCGTCACGGCGCGGGGTGATCAGCAGGTTGCCGTTGCCGTCCAGGGCGACGTTGTTGGTGCTGGAGGTCATCGTCTCGACCTCGCCGGTACCGAAGTTGGCCGGCCCGCCCGGGTAGCTCGTACCCGTCGTGTACTGCCAGTTGGTGGTGTTGACGCCGCTCCCTGCCGACCCGGTGAAGTCGTCGACGAAGACCTGGGACCAGCCGGAGGGGGGTGTGGGCGCGGACGCGTTGGCCGGGAGGGTGGCCGCGGTCGCCGCGGCCGCCGCCAGGCTCAAGGTACTGAGCACGGCGATGAGGACGCGCCGGGCCGAGCCGCGTCTGGGTGTGCCGGAAGTTTCACTCATGGGTGCCTCTTCGCGTACGGAGTGTGGGGTGCGCGGGTGGGGGAGCGCTCCCATGGAGACCTTGAGAGCGCTCTCAAAAAAGGTGCGCGGCCAATGTGCTCTCTGTCACTCCGGTCGTCAAGAGGTGAAGCCGAGAAAGTCCTTACGCCCCAAGGGAGTTCACGCCGTGAAGGAAGGGAGAAGGCCCGATGAGCGCCCCACGGCGGGCCGTTGAAGTCCGCTCATCGGGCCTGACCCTCACAGGGCGCTGCCGGCCTTCCAGTCGGCCCACGACAGGTTCCAGCCGTTCAGACCGTTCGACGCTTCGACGGTCCGCTCGCCCGAGTTCCGGACGACCACCACGTCGCCGAGCATCGAACTCTCGTAGAACCGGTAGCCCGCCACGGAGCCGTCGTTCGCGCCCTTCGTGTCGTGCAGGCCGACGCAGCCGTGGCTGGTGTTGCTGCCGCCGAAGACCGAGGGCGCGGCCCAGTAGTTGCCGTGGATGAAGGTCCCCGAGGTGGTCAGGCGCTGGGCGTGCGGCACGTCCGCGATGTCGTACTCGTCGCCGAGCCCGACCGTGGAGGACTCCATCCTGGTCTCCTTGAACCGCTCGCTGATCACCATGATCCCGGACCACGTGGTGTGCGCCGGGGCGCCGCCGCTCACCGGGTAGCTCGCGAGCGCCGCCCCGTCCCGCTCGACGGTCATGGTCTTCTTCGCGAGGTCGACGGTGCTCACCTGGCGGCGGCCGATGCGGAAGGTGACGTCCTTGGACTGGACGCCGTAGACGCCGTCCCCGCCCTCGACGTCCTTGAGACGCAGGCTCAGCGTGATCTTCGTGCCGGCCGCCCAGTACTCGGCGGGGCGGAAGTCGAGCCGGGTGTTCCCGAACCAGTGACCGACCACCTCGACCGCGGGCTCCGCGGTCACCGTGATGGCCTTTTCCACCGCGGCCCGGTCCGTCACGGCCCGGGTGAAGTTGATCGACACGGGCATACCGACGCCGGAGGTCGAATTCGCCTCCGGCGTGAAATAGCCGGCGAAGGTCTCGCCCGGAGACTTCGTGACGAACGTCGCGGTGTGCTCCGCGGCGCCCGTCGCTTTCGCCGTCACCGTGTATTTGGTACCCGAGTACGGATTCCCGGCCGAGGTCCAGCGCGTACGGTCGTCGTTGAAGGATCCGGCCAGAGTGGAACCGTCGTTGCCGGAGACCTCGACCGCCGACAGTGTGCCGTCCGTCACGGAGACCACGACCGGATCGGTGAAGCCGGCCTTCCTCGTACCGTCCGCGGGGGAGACGGTGACCGTCGGCGTCTTCACCTGGGCCTTCGCCTTCGACCCGGCCCCGCCGGACCCCGTCGCCTTCGTGTCCTTGCTCTCGGCCGCGCCCGCCGGGCTGCCGCACCCGCTCAGCGCGAGGACCGGAACGGCCGATCCGACGGCCGCGAGGACTCCGCGCCGTGACCAGGCCGGACGCCCCGGACGCCGCCGTGTCCACCCCGGGTCCCGCGGTGCGGACTCGGGCCGATTCGATATCTCAGGGACGCCCACGGAACGCCTTTCCTCGCGTGTTTCTCTCACCATCACTGCCGGTGCATCCTGCGGGACTTCCCTGGGTTGATTCTTTGAATACGGCTGCCCCAGCCTGAGATTCCGGTGAAGACACCCGGAGAGACGGCCTGAATCCACGGTTGCCGGGCCGCCCCGAATCGTGAACAGAGTATGAAGTGCCCAGCCCGCTCCCTGAGATTTCCGTGAGATCCGCGTTCCCGGTGCCCTTTCCGGCCTCTGCGGCCTCTGCGGCCGCACGAGTGAAGGAGGAGTTCCGCTTGTCGGATCCGCGACGACCCACGCCGGAGGCATCAGTGAGTCCAGCCCGTGAGAGGCACACCCTGGCCATCGTCGGAGTGGGCGCCGCCGGCACGCTCACCGCCGTGCAGCTCTGCGAGACGGCGACCCGCCGCCGCACCCCGCTCGACGTCTTCCTGGTCGACCCCGCCCCCGAAGCCGGGCGCGGCAGCGCGTACGCCACCACCGATGCCCGGCACCGGCTGAACGTGCCCGCGGGCGGCATGAGCTGCTATCCCGACGACCCCGGCCACTTCACCCGCTGGCTGTGCCGGCACGGCGAACCCACCGTCAGGGCGACCGACTTCGCCACCCGCTACCGGTACGGCGCCTATCTCGCCGACACGTTGGCCCAGGCGATCGTCCACGCCCACGGCACGGTCGCCGTGCACCGGCTGCGCACCAGGGCGAAGGCCTGCGTCCCCGCTCCGGACGGGGGGCTGGAGCTGCGGCTGGCCGACGGGCGCGGCCTCGTCGCCGACGGTGTCGTCCTCGCCACCGGACCGGCTGCCACGACGAGTTCCTGGGCCCCGCCCCGACTCCGTACCTCCGGACGCTTCATCGGTTCACCCTGGGCGCCCGGCGCGCTCGACGGACCGCTCGCCGAACCCGCCGACCGCGCGCGAACGGGCGCGAGCGACGACGTCCTGCTCGTGGGCACCGGGCTCACCGCGGTCGACCTCGCGCTCAGCCTCGACCGCCCCGGACGCACCGTCCACGCCCTCTCGCGCACCGGACTGCTGCCCCAGCCGCACGCTCTCGACCCCGCACCCGCGATGGCCTCGCCGGAAGGGCTCGACGCGCCGACCCTGCCCGCGCTGCGCCGGGCCGTCTACCGCCACATCGGCCGCGCCCTGCGCGCCCACGGCGACTGGCGCCCCGCGCTCGACAGCCTGCGCCCGCACACCGCGCACCTGTGGCGCAGCCTCACACCCGAGGAACGCGCCGCCTTCCTGCGCGGCGAGGGCGCGCTCTGGAACACCCACCGGCACCGGATGGCCCCTTCGACGGCCGAGTCGCTGGACCGCGCCCGCACGGCCCGCCGCCTGCGCGTCCACGCCGGCAGCGTCACCGACGCCGTCCCCCGCCCGGACGGCTCCGAGCTGATCACGCTCTCCGACGGGCGGCGCATCACGGCCGGCTGGGTGATCGACTGCACCGGACCGGGTCCGCGCCCCGAAGACCCCCTGTGGGCCTCGCTGTTCGACACGGGCACCGCCGTGCCCGGCCCGCTCGGCCTCGGTGTCACGACCCGCGACGGCCGGCTCCTCGACGCCGAAGGCGGCGCCGGGCCCGCGGTGTTCACCCTCGGCGCACCACGCCGTGGAGAACTCTGGGAGACCACGGCGATCCCCGAGATCCGAGTCCAGGCCGCCGAACTGGCCGAGCGGTTGCTCGCACCCCTGGCCCCCCGGCGCCGCCCCGCGCGCCGCCGGCCCCTCGACGCGCACGGACTCCCGCTGTCCACCCACGCCGAGGCGGCGGCCGCCCACCGCACCGGCCTCGAACGCGTCCTCAAGGTCAGGGCCGGTGCCGAGGACGCCTTCGCGCGCGCCGTCGCCCTCGACCCCGGCTTCGCGCTCGGGCACGCGGCCCTCGCCCTGCTCGGCCACGAGTGCGGCGCCGACGTCGACGTACCGCGAGCCCTGGCCGACGCACGGCGCTGCGCACGGGAACGGGCCGACGCGCGCGAACGCTCCTTCGTCGACGTGGTGAGCAGGCGCGTGCACGGCGACAGCCCGGACACCGGTACCCGTGCCCTGCTCGGGCATCTGGCCGCCCACCCCGCCGACGCGCTGGCGCTCGCCGTGGCCGTGCCCACCATCGCCTTCTCCGGCATCAACGACCTCGACACCACCTACGCGCCGGACCTGGTCGAGCGCTCCCTGCCCGCCTACGACGGCCACTGGTTCCCCGCCTCGCTCCTCGCCTTCCTGCGCCAGGACCAGGGCCGCCACGACGAGGCGGCCGAGCTGGCCGGGCGCGCGCTGGACGCCGAGCCCGCCTCCGGCCACGCCGTGCACGCCCTCGCCCACGTCCACTACGAGTCGGGAGCCCACGCGTTCGGCCGTGACTGGCTGGACGCCTGGGTGTCCGGGCACGGACGGGGCGCCGTCCACCGCGCCCACTTCTCCTGGCACATCGCCCTGCACGAACTGGCCCTGGACGATCCCGCCGCCGTCCGCCGACGCTGGTTCGCCCAGCTCGCGCCCGGACGGGTGACCGGGGTACGCGCCCTGGTCGACTCCGGGTCGCTGCTGTGGCGCGCGCGGATCAGCGACAGTTGGCGGGGCCGGGTGCCGGCGGCGGACGTGCTCGACAGCGTCGCCCGCGAGATCGTGGAGCGGCCCGCGACCGCCTTCACCGCGCTGCACGCCGCCGTCGCGCTCACCGCCGCCGGTGACATGGCGGGACTGCGCCGGCTGCGCGACCACGCCGCGGGCGCCGATCCGGTGCAGCGGGAGGTCGTCGTCCCGCTGTGCGAGGCCCTCGCCGCGCTCGTCGAGGAGCGCTTCCACGAAGCGGCCCGGGGGCTCGACGCCCTGCTGCCGGTCCTCGTCCGGGTCGGCGGCAGCGCGGCCCAGCGCGAGGTCGTCGAGGAGACACTGCTGTACGCCCTCGTGGCGGCGGGCCGCTGCGAAGCCGCCCGGCGCCTCCTGGACACCCGTCTCGACCGCGGCCACGCGCCGCGCGACCGGCGCCTGCTGGCGGCACTGCCCCACTGAGGGCCTGCCCGCGCGCACGTCAGGCGCCCGGCTCCGCGCGGGGTGCCGGGCGCCAGCCGAGGGCCCGGGAGATTCCGCGGGCGGCCAGGCGCACCGCCGGGATCAACGCCGGTACCCGGGCCTCGGCCCGGGGCACGACGAGCGATACGGCCGCGACGACCGAACCGTCCGCGCCACGCACCGGCGCGGCCACCGACAGGGCATCCTCCGTCACCTGACGGCTGCTCACCGCGACGCCCGTCCGGCGTACTTCGGCCAGTGCCCGGCGCAGGCGGACCGGATCGGTGATCGTGTACGGGGTGTAGGCGGCCAACGGCCCGGCGCAGTAGGCGTCCTGGAAGGCGGGCTCCGCGTGCGCGAGCAGCGCGAGCCCGACGCCCGTCGCGTGCAGCGGCCAGTGGGCGCCCACCTGGATGCGGACCCCGACCGAGGAACGGCCCGAGATCCACTCGGTGTAGACGACCTCGGCGCCGTCCCGGACCGCCAACTGCACGTTCTCGTGCGTCGCTTCGTACAGGTCCTCCAGAAACGGCAGGGCCGTCTGGCGCAGCGCGAGGCCACGCGGGGCGAGCGCCGCGAGCTCCCACAGGCGCAGGCCCACGTGATAGACGCCGTTCATGTCCCGCTCCAGCGCGCCCCACCCGGCGAGCGCGGCCACCAGTCGGTGCGCCGTGGTGAGGCTGAGGCCGGCCCGGCGGCTGATGTCCGTCAGGGACAGCGCGGTGTGCTCGTGGTCGAAGGCACCGAGCACGGCGAGGAGACGGCCGGAGGCGGACGGGGCGGTCATGATGCCTGGATCCAACAGGCCGGACGGGCGTGACGGCAACGGCCGGTGCCGAGGAAAGACGTCCGAGGGGCGGCCGGTCCTCGGGAACGGACGCGCGCGATGGCACGCTGCTCGTCGGAAGACCTGGGTGGAACAGGCGGCCGGCGTGCTCCCTCGCCGCGCGGCCTGTGGCACCGTACGAACTGCGAAGGTGGTACTTGCGTGAGGCTGACCATTCTGGGCGGCGGCGGATTCCGTGTCCCGCTCGTGTACGGGGCACTCCTCGGGGACCGGGCCGAGGGCCGCGTCACACGGGTCGTGCTGCACGATCTGGACGCGGGACGGCTCTCCGCCGTGGCCCGCGTGCTCGCCGAGCAGGCCGCCGGGGACCCGGACGCACCGGAGGTGACCGTCACCACCGACCTCGACGAGGCCCTGCGCGGCGCCGACTTCGTCTTCTCCGCGATCCGCGTCGGGGGTCTGGAGGGCCGGGCCGCGGACGAGCGCGTCGCCCTGGCCCAGGGGGTCCTCGGCCAGGAGACGGTCGGCGCAGGCGGCATCGCGTACGGGCTGCGCACCGTGCCCGTCGCCGTGGACATCGCGCGGCGGGTGGCCCGGCTGGCACCCGACGCCTGGGTCATCAACTTCACCAACCCGGCCGGACTGGTCACCGAGGCCATGTCCCGGCACCTCGGCGACCGCGTGATCGGCATCTGCGACTCGCCGGTCGGCCTCGGGCGCCGGATCGCCAAGGTCCTCGGCGCGAACCCGCGCGAGGCGTGGATCGACTACGTCGGGCTCAACCACCTCGGCTGGGTACGCGGCCTGCGCGTCGCCGGCCGCGACGAACTCCCGCGCCTGCTCGCCGATCCCGAACTGCTCGGCTCCTTCGAGGAGGGCCGGCTCTTCGGCCCGCAGTGGCTCAGGTCCCTGGGCGCCGTCCCCAACGAATACCTGCACTACTACTACTTCAACCGCGAGACCGTCCGCGCCTACCAGCGGGCCGAGAAGACACGCGGCGCGTTCCTGCGCGACCAACAGGCCGGTTTCTATGAGGAGATGAAGCACCCGGAGGCGGCGGCCCTGGCTGCCTGGGAACGCACCCGGGCCGAGCGCGAGGCCACGTACATGGCGGAGAACCGGGACGCCGCCGGTGCCGGGGAACGCGAGGAGGACGACCTCTCCGGCGGCTACGAGAAGGTGGCGCTCGCCCTGATGCGCGCGATCGCCCGCGACGAACGGACCACCCTGATCCTCAACGTCCGCAACCGCGGCACCCTGGGTGTCCTCGACGCGGAGGCCGTCATCGAGGTGCCGTGCCTGGTGGACGCCAACGGGGCCCATCCGGTCGCGGTCGACCCGTTGCCGGGGCACGCCGCCGGACTGGTGTGCGCGGTCAAGGCGGTGGAGCGCGAGGTGCTCTCCGCCGCCGAGTCGGGTTCCCGTACGACCGCGGTGAAGGCCTTCGCCCTGCACCCGCTCGTCGACTCGGTCGGCGTGGCGCACGCGCTCGTCGACGGCTACACGTCGGTACACCCCGGTCTCGCCTATCTGACCTAGGGTCCGCGAGCGAGCCGGACCGGGCGCGGGCGGGCGGTGACGGGTCCCTCCCGATGACGCCCGCTTTGCGCACCGGACTTGCCGACGCCTTGACGATCCGTTCCCTGCGTGTTCAGCCGGCTGTCCGTGCCCGCGTTGTGTAGCGTCCCTAAGGTCCCTGAGTGCTTCGAGTGCGTCGAGTGCTTCGAAGGAAGGGACCCATGGACAGACCCCTCGCCGTCCGGGCTCGCGGGATCACCAAGTGTTTCGGCGACGTCGTGGCACTCGACGGCGTCGATCTGGATGTGGCACGCGGTCAGATCCACGGCCTGGTCGGACCGAACGGCGCCGGCAAGACGACCCTGCTCGGTCTGCTGCTGGGCCTGGCCGTCGCCGACGAAGGCCGCCTGGAGATCCTCGGCACCCCGGTCGGACGGGCGCTCGCCGCCCCCGGCGGTGTCGCCGGCTTCGTCGACGGACCCGGCCTCTACCCCTCGCTCACCGCCCGGCAGAACCTCGCCGCCCTGGCCGCACTCCGCGGCCGGAGCGCGCGGTCGGCCGGCGTCGACGACGTGCTCGGCCAGGTCGGGCTCACCGATGTCGCCGACGACCCGGCCCGCGGCTACTCCCTGGGGATGCGTCAGCGGCTCGGCCTCGCCGCCGCGCTGCTCACCGAGCCCCGGCTGCTGGTCCTCGACGAACCGTCCAACGGCCTCGACCCGGCGGGCAAGCGCCATGTGCACGGTGTGCTCGGCCGGCTCGCCGCGAGCGGGACCGCGGTCGTCCTCTCCAGCCACCGCATGGACGACCTCCAGGCCCTGTGCTCCGAGGTCACCATCCTCGCGACCGGACGGGTCGTCTTCAGCGGCCCGCTGGGCAAGCTGGCCGCCGAGAACCGTGAACTCGACTACCGGCTGCTCACCTCCGACCCGGCGGCCGCCCGCTCGCTGGCCCTGGACACGGCCGGGATCCGGGTCGTCGACGACGCGGCACCACGGCACGCCGCCGACGTGCTCGTCGTACGCGCTCTGGTGCCCGCCGTGGACGGACTGGTGGTGCGGCTCGTGGGCGCGGGCGTCGCGCTGCGCGAGCTCGCCCCCGTGGTGTCGCCCCTCGAAGCCGCGTTCCTCGCCCTCACCGAGCAGAAGGAGACCGGCGGATGACCACGACCGTCGCCGAGGACGCCGGCCCCGAAGCGCCGGGCCCGGAGGAGGACGGTGCCGCCGCCCCCCGTGTGCCGGTCGGCCGCGTCTACCGCTTCGAACTGGTCAAACTCGTCTCCCAGTGGCGGATCCGGCTGCTGGTCCTCGCCTGCTGGATCGTGCCCGCGCTCTTCGTCGCCGCCGTCGGCCAACAGAGCACCCTCCCCGTCGACACCCTCTTCGGCCGCTGGATGCACGCCACCGGATGGGCCGGAGCGCTGGTCGTGCTCGGCTTCGCGGGTACCTGGGCGCTCCCGTTGCTGACCTCGGTCGTCGCCGGTGACGTGTTCGCCTCCGAGGACCGGCTCGGCACCTGGCGCCATCTGCTCGTCGCGATCCGGTCGCCGCGCCGGATCTTCGTCGCGAAGACACTGGCCGGCCTCACGGTCGTCCTGCTGCTCGTGGCCGGACTGGTCGCCTCCAGCTCGGCCGGCGGGGCCGTGACGATCGGCGTCCATCCGCTCGTCGGCCTCGACGGCCGTCTGCTGACCCCGGCGGACGCCGCCGGCAGGGTCCTGCCCGCCTGGCTCTGCGTCCTCGCCCCGACCCTGGCCCTCGCCGCGGTGGGACTGCTCGGGTCCGTCACGCTGGGACGCTCCCCGACGGGACTGCTGCTGCCGGCGCTCGTCGCGCTCGCGATGCAGCTCGCCCAGATGATGCCGCTCCCCGTCGCCGTGCGACTCGCCCTGCCCAGCTACGCCTTCATCGCCTGGAGCGGTCTGTTCACCAGCCCCGCACAGCTCGGCCCGCTCCTGATCGGCGTCGTCGTCAGCCTGGCGTGGGCGGCGACCGCGACCGGGTCGGCCTATCTGCTCTTCATGCGGCGGGACTTCACCGACGCGGCCCACGACGGCTCGGGCCGCGGCGCGGTCACGGGAGGCGTTCTGCCGCTCGTCGGGCTGGCCGCCGTGACCGCCGTGACCATCGGGCTCACCACCGGGGCCACGGGCTCCGGGATCGAGCAGGACAAGGTGCAGCGCTCGGCCGCGACGGCGTTCGCCCACCTCTACCGGCTGCAGACCAGTGAGCTCAACCGCCCGGCCGTCACCGAGGCGCAGCTCAGGGCCACGGCGGCCTGTGACAAGGGCAGCGTCAAGGTGGCCGCCGAGGGGCCGGGCAACGACTGGCGCTGTGTCATCACCTGGCATCTTCCCGGCGTCGACGGCGTGGGCACGGCCGTCTACCAGCTCGACATCACCCCGGACGGCCGCTTCATGGCCGACGGCGACGGACCGAAGGAGGTGAACGGCTACTTCCTGGTCCGCACACCGGCCGGGGACGCACCGAACCCGCTGTGGCAGTTCGACGGCGACGTCGACCTGCTCGCCACCTCGAAGGGATGACTCCATGCAGGTAACGCGTCGCCGAAGGAGTGCGGAGAAGGGCCGTTCGAGCCCTCTCGGCAGACACACGGGACGACGGATACCTCTGGTGACGGCGGGCATCACCGTGCTCGCCCTCGTCGCGGCAGGGGCCGCGTTCGCCCAGACACATCAGTTCGGTACCGACCAGGTCGGCCAGGTCACCGATCGCGGCCAGGTCGTCTCCAGCGACCAGTACATCGCCCCGTACGGCGACCGGCTGGTCCTCCAGAACGGGAAGATCATGTCGTCCTCGGTCAGCCCGGACGGCACCCACCTCGCGGCCTCGGTCACCGACGGCGGGAGCGCCTTGTCGATCGTCGACCTGAAGAGCTGGAAGGTGCAGCAGCTCGTCGGCAGCTCCGCCTCCTCCGTCCCGCGCATCAGCGGCAACAGCGTGGGCCAGGAAGGCCCGACGTACTCGCCCGACGGCTCGCAGCTCTGGCTCGGCCAGACCGACGGCTACACCCGGTTCACCGTGACCGCGGACGGCGGCGTCACCAGCCCGGTGTTCGTCCCGATCGCGGCGGACGGGCCCCGGCACGCGCTCGTCGGCGCGGCGGTGTTCTCCTCCGACGGCGCCACCGTGTACTCCGCGGTCAACGGACAGAACCGGGTCGTCGCCATCGACGCGGCCACCGGGACCGTCCGGCAGAGCTGGAACGTGGGCAACGCCCCGCGCGGCCTGGCCGAGGCGGGCGGCAAGCTCTACGTGAGCAACGAGGGCGGGCGCCCGGCGCGGGACGGCGACACCACCATCAACTCGTACAACACCCAGGTGCCCGCGGACCCGGTCACCGCCGCGACCACGACCGGCACCGTCAGCGTCATCGACCCGGCGGATCCGGCCGCCGCCGTCACGAGCATCCCGGTCGGCCTGCACCCGACCGCGCTGTACGCCAAGGGCCGGGCGCTGTTCGTCACCAACACCGCCACCAACGACGTGTCGGTCATCGACACCGTCAGGAACAAGGTCGTCCAGACCATCGCGACGCAGCCCTGGCCCGAGGCCTCGGTGGGCTACGAGCCCGACGCGGTGACACTCACCGACGACGGGCACCTGCTGGTGACCCTCGGCCGTGCCAACGCCGTGGCCGTCTACCGGTACCGGTCGCCGCAGGATCCGGTCCGGTACATCGGGCTGCTCCCGACGGACTACTTCCCCGCCGAGATCGCCGCCGTCGGCAAGGACATCGTGGTGTCCAACACCCGTGGTGTCGACGCCCGCCGGACCACCACCGCCGCCGGCCACGGCACCCACGACACCACGTCGAGCGTGCAGCGCTTCACCTTGCCCGACGACAGCGTGGTCCGGGCCCGGACGGCCGAGGTCTTCCGGCAGAACGGCTGGACCAGCGGCTCGGTCGCCCGGTCCAGGGGCAGGATCCACGCGAAGCCGGTGCCCGTCCCCGGGCGGCTCGGCGAGCCCTCGACGATCAAGCACGTCTTCCTGATCGTCAAGGAGAACCGCACCTACGACCAGGTCCTCGGGGACGTCCCGGAGGGCAACGGCGATCCCTCGCTGGCGCAGTTCGGCGAGAACGTCACGCCCAACCAGCACGCGCTGGCCCGGCAGTTCGGCCTGTACGACAACACGTACGACATCGGCACGAACTCGGCCGAGGGCCACAACTGGCTGATGCAGGCGGACGATCCGGAATACACCGAGTCATCGGCCGGTGAGTACGCGCGCAGTTACGACACCGAGGACGACGCCCTGGGCCACCAGCGGACCGGCTTCCTGTGGACCGGCGCGCAGGCCGCGGGCAACTCGGCGCGGGACTTCGGCGAGTTCCAGCAGTTCCTCACCAAGCCGGCCGACGCCACCTGGCAGAACCTGTACTGCGACTCCCGGAACATGACGTCGACGGGACAGGACACCGCGTACACACTGAACTCGTCCTCACCGATCCCGTCGCTCAACGACGTGTCCGTGCACGGCTTCGCGAAGTTCGACACCAGCGTCCCGGACATCTACCGGGAGGAGATCTGGAAGCGTGACTTCGAGAAGAACGGTCCGGCGAACCTGAACATGTTCTGGCTCTCCAGCGACCACACCGGCGGTCCCGCGAACGCGGCCGCCCAGGTCGCGGACAACGACCTCGCGACCGGCAGGATCGTCGACGAGATCTCGCACAGCGCGTACTGGAAGGACTCGGCGGTCTTCGTCGTCGAGGACGACTCCCAGGCCGGTCTCGACCACGTCGACGGCCACCGTGCGCCCATCCAGATCATCAGCCCCTGGGCCCGGCGCGGCGTCGTCGACAGCCACTACTACTCGCAGATCACGCTGATCCGGACCATCGAGCAGATCCTCGGCGTCCACCCCATGAACCAGAAGGACAGCGCGGCCAGCCCGATGCGCGCCGCCTTCACCGGGCACCCCGACTACACGCCGTTCACGGCGCTGCCCAACCGGACCTCGCTGACCGACGGCCTCAAGACCGCGCCCTCCTGCGGTCTCGACACCCCGGCGCCCCAGAATCCCGCCGCGGCGCCCGTGCCGTCGGCGAAGGTTCCGGCGGACAAGCGGGCGCTCGCGGCGAAGTGGGACACCTGGAAGTCGCACCAGCGGCTGAGCGGGCCGAACGCCGTTCCGGACTTCGCCAACCCCGCGCAGATGAACCACTTCACCTGGTACCAGACGCACGGGTGGACCAAGCCGTACCCCGGCGAGCACGAGATCTTCGCGCCGCAGGACGTGCCGGGCGCCTACCTCCCGTCGTCGGAGTCCGACGGCTGACGTACGAAGGCGTGCGGGGCGTGAGCACGACGCGACGGGCCGCCCGGATTCCCCGGGCGGCCCGCCGTGTTCGCTCCGTCGACGTCAGCCCGTGAAGCCGGCCGTGATCGACGTGAACTGCCAGGTGCTCTGGCTGATGCCGGAGCAGTTGCTCACCACGCCGCCTCCGGGGCAGGACCGGTCGCGGTTGACCGACCAGTAGGCGAGCCGGGCGATGTGGTGGCTGTTCGCCCAGTCACGGATCGAGGTCCAGATCGCCGGGGTCGTGTTCTCCTGCTGGTCGGACAGACCGTTCATGCCGGAGATGCCGATGTGCGAGTAGGCCGTGGTGTCGTCCCAGCCGAACGTCGACTTCAGCTTGGTCTTCAGCCCCTCGGTCGCGTTGACCGTGTTGCCGTACATGTCGGAGCCGCCGCCGAAGTCGAACGGCATGATGGTGAAGACGTCGATGTTCGCGTTCAGCGACTGCGCCTGCTCGATGAGCCGGTTGCCGTAGTAGGTCGGGCCGGTCGTCGAGGTGCCGAAGGTGACGATCGTCTTCAGGCCGGGGTTGTTGGCCTTGACGGTCTTCAGCGCGGTCAGGATCCTGGCCTGCACGGCCTCGTTCTCGAACTCGTCGGTGTTCTCGATGTCCATGTCGATCGCCTTGAGGCTGTAGGCGTCGATCACCTTCTGCAGCGCACCGGCGAGCGCGCTCGCCGAGGAGCAGTTGGCGCCGAGCTTGCTGCCCTGCCAGCCACCGAACGACGGGACGATGTCACCGCCCGCGGAACGGATCTGGTTGATCGCCGTCTGGTCGACACCGCCGGTCAGCGCCCGGCTTCCGTCCCAGGCGGGGTTGCAGCCGCCGGAGTCGAGCACGAACGCCATCGTGAACCACTTGATCCCGGTCGCGCTCATCACCGTGGTCGGGTTCGGGGGGTCGCCCCAGCCCTCGTACAGATAGGGAGCGGCCTGCTTGAAGCCCGTGCCGCCCCCGCCGCCCGCGCTCGTCGTGACGCTCACGGAGTTGGAGGCCGCCGAGGTGTTCCCGGCCGCGTCACGCGCCTTCACGGTGAACGTGTACGCGGTGCTCGCCGACAGCCCGCTGACCGTGGCACTCGTACCCGAGACGGAGAGCACCTGGTTGGAGCCGCTGTAGATGTCGTACGCGGTCACGCCGACGTTGTCGCTCGACGCGCCCCACGACAGCGAGACGCTGGAGGAGGTCTTGCCGGTGGAGGTCAGGCCGGTGGGCGTGGTCGGCGCCTGGGTGTCGGAGCCGCCACCGCCACCGCCGGGACCGTCGAGGCTGATGTCGTCGGCGTAGTAGGTGCCCTGGGCGTACCAGCCGTGGGCGTAGATCTTCGCGCTGGTCTGCGAGGCCCCGGTCGTGAAGGACACGGTGAGCTGGCTGTACGCCGACGGGGAGGTCGTCCAGGTCGAGGCACCGCCGTCCACACCGAGGTAGACATAGCTGCCGCGCACCCAGCCGGAGAGGCTGTACGTCGTGTTCGGCTTCACCGAGACGGTCTGGGTGCACTGGGCGTTGTCACTCGAACTCGCCGCCCCCGCAAGGGCTTTGGAGCCCCCGTGCACGGGGCTGGAGACGATCGACCCCAGGTTGCCGGAGCAGGACCAGGGGGAGAGGCTGCCGGTCTCGAATCCCGGGTTGGACAGGATGTTGGCCGCCTGGGCGGTACCCGGCAGGGCGACCGCGCCGGCGAGGGCCAGCGCGGCCGTGCCCAGCAGGGCGAGGAAACGATGTCTGGAACGTCTGAGGATGGTCATGCGCACGCGATCTCCCTGGAGATATGGGGGTGTTCGGGAGTGCAGAGAGGTGCGCAACCAAGTTGGTATGGACCAATCGCGCTGTCAAGACACTGCGCGATAATTGGTCCAGACCGGTAAAGGAGAAGAGGTGACCCGGCCTCCCCGGCCGGGGTCGCGGGCCGTGTCCGCTAGGCGGGCGCGATCGCCGCGGTGGCCGCCGCGGCCGACGGGGCGGGGACGGCGGAGGCGGTCGCCTCGACCGGCGCGGGCTGCGTGGAGGTCACGGACTGCGCGGGCTGTACGGGCGGTGCCGACTGCAAGGACGGCACGGGGTGTACGGGCTGCGGGGACGCCGGTTCCGTGGCCTGCGCCGGCATCGCGGACAGGGTGGGCACGCCCGGCTCGGTTCGCTGCGCCGGCAGCGACACCGGACGCACCGGACGCGGCCCCGCGACCACCGTGTAGTCCGGTCCGAGGAACGGCGGGACCACCTCGCCCGTCTCCTCGCCAAGCGCCAACTGCACGGCCGCCCATGGGGCGTTGACGCCGCACTGGGCGATCTGGTGCAGCCCGCCCGCCGGACGCGTGTTCACGTCCATCAGCACCGGCTCGTCGCCGTACATGCGGAACTGGATGTTGGACAGATAGTGCAGCCCGAACGCCTCGGCGAGCAGCCGGGCGGGCCCGATCCACGCGTCGTCGAGGGTGAACCCGCGACGACGGCCGTTCTTGGTGCGGCCGATGGCCATGCGGACCCGGCCGTCAGGCCCGGTGAGGCAGTCCACCGACACCTCCGGCTGTCCGAGGTGCGGCATCACCAGCCAGTCGACGGGCTCGTCGGACGTGCGCAGCGCCTCCACCACCAGATCCAGGGGGACGTACGCGCTCGGGAACCCGTTGAGGTGCATCATCGAGAAGGAGGAACGGGTGATCACCCGGAAGCCCACCCCGCCCGCCCCGGCCGCCGGCTTGAAGCAGGCCCGCTGACCCGCGGCCTCCAACTCCTCGACCGCCGTCATGAGTTCCTCCGCCGTGCGCACGCGGTACCAGGGAGGAACCGGGATGCCCACGGCCTCCACGGCCTGGTAGGCGACGGCCTTGTCGTGGAAGACCGCGACCGCCTCCGCCGGCGGCGCCAGCAGCGCCGTCCCGAGCGCCGCGAACTCGGCGCGCTGCGCCACGATCGCGTTCTGGTGCAGGACCGGCACGAACACGTCGACGGAACGGCGTGCGCACATGTCGAGCGCGTACTCGACGTAGGCGCGCGGCGACAGGCCCTCGGGCTCCGGCTCGGCGGTGTCCGCGGCGGCCAGGACGGGGGAGTCGGCGTCACCGTGGGTGGCGTGGATCTCGACCGCGCGGTGCTGCGGATTGTTCCGCAGCTGGTCCATGAAGAACACGTTCTCCGCGTACGTGCGGTTGAGCCAGACGCGTACGCGAGAGCCCATGCAAGCCACCATTCGGGGTGTGCGGGCACGGCGGAGCGGGCCGAGCCCGGCCAGGGGAGGGGAGGTACACCGAGCCGTCGCACGCGAAAGCAGATTGGAGCGGTGGTGTTGGGGCGATCATAGGGGTCGCGGAACCCCGATGCTGCTACGGGGATGTTACGGATTCGCCTGCCTGCCCGACCGGGCCTCCTTGTCCGGCGGCGGGAGCGTGTGCTGTTGTGTCGGTATTCGCTTTCTACGGGGGTGGCGCGTGCGGCCGACAGACGGCGGTGCCGGGCATCTGCTGGCCATCAGCGACCTGCACATCGGCTACGCCGAGAACCGCGCCCTCGTCGAGAACATGCGCCCCGAGACGGACCGGGACTGGCTCCTGGTGGCCGGTGACATCGGAGAGATCGTCGAGGACATCCGGTGGACCCTCAGGACGCTCGGCGACCGCTTCGAGAAGGTCGTCTGGGTGCCCGGCAACCACGAGCTGTGGACCCATCCCAAGGATCCGGTCCAGCTCCGCGGCGTGGCCCGCTACGAGCATCTGGTGGCCTTGTGCCGGGAGTTGGGCGTCGTCACCCCCGAGGACCCCTACCCCGTCTGGAACGGACCGGGTGGCCCTGCCGTCGTCGCCCCGCTCTTCCTGCTGTACGACTACTCCTTCCTGCCGGAGGGCTGCGCCACCAAGGCCGAGGGGCTCGCGTACGCCGAGGGGACCGGCATCGTGTGCACGGACGAGTACCTGCTCCACCCCGACCCGTATCCGAGCCGCGAGGCCTGGTGCCGGGCCCGGGTGGCCGAGACCGAGCGCAGACTCGCCGAGATCCCCGACGGCCTGCCGGTCGTCCCGGTGAACCACTACCCCCTGGACCGCCACCCGATGGACGTCCTGTGGCACCCCGAGTTCGCCATGTGGTGCGGTACGGAGGCGACCGCCGACTGGCACCGCAGGTTCCGCGTGGAGACCATGGTCTACGGACACCTGCACATCCCCCGGACCACCTGGCACGAGGGTGTCCGGTTCGAAGAGGTGTCGGTGGGCTATCCGCGAGAATGGCGTACGCGACCGGAACCACCGGGCACGCTGCGCCGCATTCTGCCGATGGAGGTCAAAGCCGGTGATGGAGGAGCTGCTTCCGGAGTCGGTGGTGGCCGTGGAGAACCACGGTGACGAACCGGCCGGGGACGCGAGTCTGTACCCCGAGGAACTGGCGGTCCTGACCCGCGCCGTGGGCAAGCGGCGCCGCGAGTTCGCCACCGTGCGCGTCTGCGCCCGGCGTGCCATGGAGAAGCTGGGTGTGGCCCCCGCGCCCGTGCTGCCGGGCGAGCGCGGTGCCCCGCGGTGGCCGGCGGGCGTCATCGGCAGCATGACGCACTGCGAGGGCTACGCCGCCGCCGCGCTCGCCCGTGCCGGCGATCTCGCCTCGCTCGGCATCGACGCCGAACCCCATCTGGCCCTCCCCGACGACGTCCTGGACGCCGTCGCCCTGCCCGGGGAGTCGGAGCGTCTGGACCGGCTCGCCGCCCGGGTCCCCGGCGTCCACTGGGACCGGCTGCTGTTCAGTGCCAAGGAGTCGGTCTACAAGGCGTGGTTCCCGCTCACCGGCAGGTGGCTCGACTTCTCCGGCGCGGACATCGTCATCTCCCTCGACCCGACGCCCGCACCGGACGGCCTGTCGGGGGACCTGAGCGCTCAACTCCTGGTCCCGGGGCCCGTGGTGGACGGGATTGCCGTCCAGGTCTTCACGGGCCGCTGGACCGTACGGCGCGGCCTGGTCGCGAGCGCGGTCACGGTCCCGCACACCGGACCGGGCCCGGCGCCGGGGTCGCGCGCCGGCTGACCGTACGATGCCGCGCGGGCGCCTGACCTGTAAGCCCCACCGCCCGGACGCCTGACCTGTAAGCCTCACCGCTCGGGTACCTGACCCGTACGCCGCCACCACCCGGCCGCTGCCCCGGAGCCGCCCGCGCGAGGTCAGCCCGGATCCGGGCACCAGGAGTGCAGCAGTTCGAAGAACGCGTCCTCGTTGCCCGCGAGGCCGGCCGCCTCCAGGGCCCGTTCCGTCTCGGCGAGAACGCCGGGCGGGACCATGGGTGGCCGGCCGCCGTCCGTCGGGCCGTCGAAGGCCGCTCGTACCGTCTGGAGGAGGCGGAGGTAGGCCTGCACGGCGGCGCGTTCGTGGTCGGTCAGTACGGCTGTCGGCATCGGACGGCTCCCCTGGTCGGCTTGTCGTGACACTGGTCCTGACCCCAGCTTGCCGCCCGCCACTGACAATCCGGTTTCCGACCGCGGAGGTTCGTCCGCTTAGCGGAGGCGAAACCTCACGGAAACCCCAGGTGGAACAGGACCCCTACGCTGGAGGGAAGAGCTTGGGGCCGTCCGAGGGACGGCCTCGCAGGCCGCCGTGAAGGCGGCTCGGGTGCCGCCTTCGCGGCGGCCTGGGAACGGGAGGTCCGGCCCGTGGTCGACGTACAGCCCCGGCAGTCGCGGCGCACCGCGCGGCTGCGTTCCGTCGGTGACGGAGAACTGCGTCTGCATCACCGCCTCGTGCACGGCTACCGGCGTGCCTACCGGATGGCGGGACAGGGCCCGGCGCTCGTCCTGATCCATGGCATAGGCGACTCCTCGGCGACCTGGGCGGAGCTGATCCCCGACCTCGCCCGCACCCACACCGTCATCGCGCCCGACCTGCTCGGCCACGGCGCGTCCGACAAGCCGCGCGCCGACTACTCGGTGGCCGCCTACGCCAACGGCGTGCGCGATCTGCTGGCCACGCTCGACATCGAGTCCGCCACACTGGTCGGGCACTCGCTGGGAGGGGGAGTGGCGATGCAGTTCGCGTACCAGTTCCCCGAGCGCACCGAGCGGCTGATCCTGGTCAGCGCGGGCGGAGTCGGCGGCGAGGTCAACCCCGTCCTGCGTGCCGTGTCGCTGCCGGGCGCGCATCTGATGCTGTCCATGCTGCGCCTGCCCGGCATGCGGCTGCACGTGGGCCTCTTCCTGCGGCTGATGCGGCTGCTCGACGCCGATCTGGCCCAGGACGCACCGGAGTTGGTGCACCTCGTGGACGCGCTTCCCGACGCGACCTCCCGCAGCGCGTTCGTCCGGACCCTGCGGGCCGTGGTCGACTGGCGCGGCCAGGCGGTCACCATGCTCGACCGCTGCTATCTCACCGAGGGCATGCCCACCATGCTGCTCTGGGGAGACCGGGACAGCGTGGTGCCGGTGCGGCACGCCCATGGGGCGCACGAGGCCATGCCGGGCAGCCGTCTGGAGATCTTCGAGGGAGCCGGCCACTTCCCCTTCCACAGCGATCCGGCGCGTTTCCTCGCCCTGGTCGAGGAGTTCACGACCACCACCAGCCCGGCCGACTGGAGCCGCGAACGCTGGCGCGAGCTGTTGCGCACCGGACGCCCGGGTACCGCGGCGGGGCAGCCCGACACCGCCCGGAACCGTTCGCTGGAGCGGGACCTGCGCGAGGCGAGCGAACGCAGCGCGACCTGAGGGCCCGGCCGGGGAACGCCGGCGCCGGTTCAGCCGGTTCGTTCGCGGGCGTCGCGCCCCGGTCCGGTCGTCGCGTCCGCCCGCCCCCGGACGGCCGCGACGACCGGCGAGTGACGCAGCGCGTCGGACATGCGGACGAGGTCGCGGCGGCCGTCGGTGTCCGCGGACGCGGACCCGGTCACGGGCGGCGGGTCCGCCGTCTCCGCCGACCGGATGACCCGGCCCTCGGGGTCGGCGGCCCGGGCCCGCACCGCGACCGTCACCATCGCCGCGTCGGCCTCGGCGTGCGCCTCGGCGGCGGAGGAGCCCGCCGCGACCGCGGCCCCGAACGCCCGGGAGCGCACGGCGGAGTCGAAGTAGGGGTAGAGGCTCAGCATGCCGTCATGGATGTCGGACTCCCGCTGGGTGACCTGGAGTTCGGCGGGCGTCCACCAGGACATCCGCGCCGCGCGGTCCTCCGGCACGGCGACCGGCTTCAGTTCCCGCCACAGCGGCCCGAGCCGGCGATAGGCCGACCAGGTGTTCCAGACGTCCTCGACGCGCCGCCAGGCGAGGGGGAGACAGAAGCCGACCGCGGTGATCTGGGCCCCGGCCGAGGCCAGCATGGGGGCCACATTGGTACTGAGGACGTCCAGGTCCGTGTCGTTCCACCGGGCGACCACCGCGGTGAACTTGGCCGCGGAGTAAGGGATGTTGCACAGCGACCCGAAGGCGATGATCACCAGCCCGGCGCGCAGCCGGCCGCGGACCTGGATCGCCCAGCGCCAGCACATGAAGTTCATCGCGACACCGGCGACGGTCAGCGACGCGAGATAGAGGACGATCATCTCGCGGATGTAGGGCGTGTTGGCGTAGTACGTGTCGAGGTCGCGCAGCCGTTCGACGGAGGCGTCCCCGAGGACGAACAGGACGATCAGTGTCACGCCGACCACGGTGTACCCGAGGATCCAGCGGCGGGAGAGCCGCCGGGTCACCTCGGGCGGTCCGCCGCGCCAGTTGATGATCAGCACCAGACAGGAGGCGCTGTAGGCGCTCAGCAGGCAGTAGACGAGGGGGGCCGAGACGTTGGCTATCCCGGTGGCGTCGTTGACGGCCGCGATGGTCGGCGGGGCCGCGAAGAGGAACACCAGGCCCGCGAGGGCGAGGAGTACGCCCACGGAGCGCAGCAGCGGATCGCGCCAGCCGCGCAGCAGTGAGGGCCCTTTGAACGCGATCGCCGCGCCCATGGCGACGGCCGGGATGTAGTAGCTGGATCCGTCCATGCCCCCGGGACCTTCAGCCTCGCGGCCCGCGACAGCCCAGGGAGGCCTCGATGCGGCCGGCCAGACCGTGCCGCTGTACCGGGCCGCGCAGTGAGGAACCGGCCAGCCACGTACGGCACTTGCTGGCGAGCAGGAGTCCGAAACTCTCGGCCTCCTGCTCGTCGGCGCGATCGAAGCGGGTGCGCGCCGCCACTTTCAGGACGGTGGCCTGCAGGTCGGCCCCGTCGTTCAGTAAGCGCGCCGCGACGGCGGCGCCCTCGACGTGATGGCTGCAGTGCCCGGCCTTCATGTGCCACAGCTCGTGACCGAGGATGACCAACTGGTGGTCGGGTGCCGTGCGTTCCTCGATGACGACCAGGTCCTGTTCGGCCATGTCGAGCCACAGTCCGCTGGCGGTGCCGGGCGGGAACGCGGCCGTACGGAACTGGACGGGACGGCCGCGGCGTCGGCTCATCGCGCCGCACAGCTCGGTGTAGAGGTCGGCGGGTGCCGCCGGTGCCGGGAGCGAGAGCTCCGAGACGAGTTCGCCGCACAGGCGGCGCATTTCCCTTCCGATGCCCACTGGTCTCCCCCGGCTCACGACTCTGGCCGTTTGACGCTCTCCAGGAGCATGTCCAGCCATTCCGCGACCTTGTCCCGGTGCTGGTCGGTGGGCAACTGCGCGGCCCGCCAGGCGATTCCGCGGACGCCGTGGTCGAGGAGCAGCCGTTCGAGCGGATCGTGGGCGACGGAGGCCGCGGCGCGTTCGCGGTCGGCGAGACGCTGAAGGAGTTCCTGCTCCGACCGCTGGAGCGCGCCCACGAGGGCTTCGGAGTCCTCGGCCGTGAGGAATCCGGCGTGCACCCGGAAGAAGCGCTGGATGGCGTCGCAGTGCTCCATGGTGGGACGCCGGTCGCCGTTGATGAGGGCGCCCGCCTGCTGGCGGGACATTCCGGCTCCGTCCGCTATCTCCTGTTGCGTGTAGCGGCGGCCGTTGGGCTTGAGCCGGGTGCGCCGCAGCAGGTCGAGGCGTTGCAGGAAGCGTGCCTGCAGGTCGGGTTCGCCCGCCGGGCGGCCGCCCAGCAGGGCCTTCGCCACGGGTTCGGGGACACCGGACTCGGCCGACAGCCGCCGGACGTCGAAGACTTCGGCCTGCGGCACGCCGAGCCGGCCGGCGAGTGCGGTGACCCTGGCCACGACGGCCTGCAGCAGAACCGTCGCCGTGGCGCACGGAACCTCGAAGCCATCCGTCACCGACAGATCTCCTACGTCTCTCTCAGGTGGCTCTCACGAAGTTCGGGAACCATGTGGACACGAGGGTCAGGAACCATCCCGGCGGAAAGACCGGGGACCAACCGGAGCCTAGCCGGTCGCTCGAACTCACATCCAGGTCTCGCCACAACTGTGGCGAGATTCAGCCGTCAACAAGCGCCAAATGCCACGATAGTTGACACGCCTGCCCCGGGGCAGCAGGATCGGGACGCCGCGTGAAGGCCGCAGAGGCAAGAGGGGTGACCTCCCGATGGCGTACCAGGCAGGAAGGCAGCGGTCCCAGCCGCGACCTGTCCCCGAGAGTCTCGAAGCGCAGGCGTACCTCCAGGACTACGCCACGCTCCTCGGGGCCGTGCCCTTCCCCTCCTTCGTGTTCGACCGCCGCTGGGACGTCGTGCTGTCCAACGACGCGTTCGAGACACTTTTCGCCGGCGTGGGCGCGCACCCGACCGCCATGCCGGGCGACAACTTCCTGCGTTTCGTCCTGTTCCACCCGGACGCGGGGTCGGTGCTCGGCGAGCACGAGTCGAGCTGGTGCCTGCCGATGCTCGCGCACTTCGCCTCGGCGGTGGAGCGCAACGGCCAGGACCGCGGGCTCCAGGCGATCCGCCGGGACATCGCCCAGGACCCGATCATGGACGCCGCCTACCGGCACGGCCTGCCGCACTGGATCGAGGCCGTCGGACCGCGCGGGGTCGAGCACGACGGGGCCGTGCGCCCGCTGGTCCACCCCGATCCCCGTTGGGGCGGCACGGACTGCCGGATCGTCGACGAGACCCCCAAAGCCCTTCAGGACATGGGGTATTCACGGATCACCCTGGTGCTGCGCGACGCGGCCCGGCCGGTCGCGGGCGGACCGGGCAGGGCACGCAAGACGCGCAACGGCGCGGCGGAGCTTCGTGCCGTGTGACGCGCGTTGACCCGTCGGCGCAGAGGGCCGGGGGTTCTGGAGGGACGTGGTCCCTGGGGGCTGGACCGGCCCGTTCAGCCGGCCGGCATCACGAGGACGAGGGGCACGCTGTCGCAGGGGACGAGCCGCATGTCCTCGTGGCGGGTGCCGCGGCCCGCCGCCAGCACGGCCGCGAAGTCGGGCCCCTTGATGAGGGAGCCGGCCAGATGCGCGGGGTCCGCCGACGCGGCCACCCGGCCCCGGGCGTTCACCAGGTAGGCGGCTCCGGGCAGCCGTTGCAGGAGCGGGACCACCGCCCGCTCGAAATGCCGCAGATACACGTCGGCCGCGGCGACGCCCACGAACCGGCCCTCCACCTGGACCGGCGCGGACAGCGTCAGGCTGTACTCGTCGGAGCAGAGGTAGTCGACGTAGGGCCCGGCGACCGCGCGCTGCCCCGTGTCGCGGGGGAGGGCGAACCAGTCCCAGTGGGTGTAGTCCGAGTACGCGGAGTGCGCCGGATCGAGGTCGAGCAGCAGCGGTCGTACGCTCCCGTCGGAACCCTGCTGCCACCACTCCAGCCACGCCGGTACGTCACCGAGCAGGCCCGGTGCCGCCACGAAACCGGCGCCCGACACCAACTCCTGCCGGGTGAGCCGCAGATGCAGTCCCGGGCGCAGTGCCGCCAGATCCACCGTCGCGGGGCGGCGGCCCCCGGCGGCGACGCGGGTGAGCAGCGCGGCCGCGTCGGCCCGGGTGTCGGCGACGGCGTCGAAGACGGCCTCCAGCGTGCGGCGGACCTGCGTGGCGACGGCCGCATCGGCGGAGACGTCAAGCGTCGCCGTCGCGCCGGCCGGCCCGGGGCTCCTGCGCATGGGTGCCCTCCAGTGGACGCGGACCTGACATGGAACGCGGCATCTGGAGGCGCAGGGTGATGAGCCGCGCCGTCGAGTCCACCACGCACCGCTCGGCCAGTGCTCTGGCCGATTCGTGGGCCCCATCTTGCACGGCGGAGATTACGGAGCGGTGACGGTCGGCGACTTCTTCACGATATTCGTCGTCCCCGAGCACGAGGCACATCAGCGCGCCCACTTCGGTCTGGAGCACGACCTGCTCACGCGTCAGCCGGGCGGACTGCGCCGCCGCGGCGAGTTCGACGTGGAAGCGGCCGTAGACGCGGCTGCGGGCGGCTGCGTCCCCGGCGGCCGACAGGTCGTCCAGGGTGCGCCGCAGGGCCTTGAGGTCGTCCGGTTCGGTCCGCTGCGCCGCGAGCCGGGCCGCCGCTCCGGACAGGGCCGCCCAGTGGTCGCCCAGGTCCCGCAGCTCCTCGGTGCTCCAGCCGGCCAGCCGGGCCAACAGCCGTTCCTCGCCCGGAACTTCGGGGAGCGACACGAAGCTGCCGCCGCCGCGCCCGCGCCGTGTGGTGACCAGTCCCTGCTGCCTCAGGGCCATGAGGGCCTCGCGCAGGGTGACCGTGGACACGCCGAGCTGACCGGCCAGCTCCATCTCCCCCGGCAGCTGCTCGCCGTCGGCGAGCAGCCCCAGCTCGATGGCGTCGCCGATCCGGTGCACGACCGTCTCGACGCGGGCGCGGTTGTCCACGGGTGTGAAGACGGCTCTGCGGACGCCGTCGTCCCTGTGTTGCTTCACGGTCACCACCTTGTGCGTTGACTCAACTTTTACTCTAAAGGGGTCTTGAGATTTGAACTATGGCTTCATATCTTTCCGGTCAGTGTTGCAACGCACCAACGCACCAGAAAGGTTCCCCGCCCATGGAGGCAAAGGCGATCCGGCTCCAGGGCCTGCGAAAGGCGTTCGGTGAGACGACCGCCGTGGCCGGAGTCGATCTGGAGATAGCCGACGGCGAGTTCTTCTCGATGCTCGGCCCGTCGGGCTCGGGCAAGACGACCGTGCTGCGGATGATCGCCGGATTCGAGAGCCCGACGGAGGGCAGGATCGAGCTGGCGGGCCAGGAGGTCACCGGTCTCGCCCCCTTCGAGCGGGACGTGCACACCGTCTTCCAGGACTACGCCCTGTTCCCGCACATGACCGTCGAGGAGAACGTCGCCTACGGCCTCAAGGTCCGCAGGGTGCCCAAGGCCGAACGGCTGGTCCGGGCCCGCAAGGCGCTCGCCGACGTACGCCTGGAGGGGTTCGGCCGCCGCCGTCCGAGCCAGCTCTCCGGCGGCCAGCGCCAGCGCGTGGCCCTCGCCAGGGCCCTGGTCGGCCGCCCCAGCGTCCTGCTCCTCGACGAACCGCTCGGCGCCCTCGACCTCAAGCTGCGCGAGCAGATGCAGGTCGAGCTCAAGGCGATCCAGCGCGAGGTCGGGATCACCTTCGTGTTCGTCACCCACGACCAGGAGGAGGCCCTGACGATGAGCGACCGCATCGCCGTCTTCAACCGGGGCCGCATCGAACAGGTCGGCACCCCGGCCGAGATCTACGAACGCCCCGCCACCGCCTTCGTCGCGGGCTTCGTCGGTACGTCCAACCTGCTCGACGGACAGTCGGCGCAGCAGATCGTCGGCGCCCCGGGCACGTACAGCATCCGGCCGGAGAAGATCCGGGTCCTCGCGGAGCCCGCGGAGCTCACGGAGCCCGCCGAGGGTGCCGAAGGTGCCGGGTCCCGGTCCGCCGACGCCGGCGCGGCCGCCGAGCAGGAGCACTCCACCGCCACCGGCACCGTCGCCGAGGTCGTCTATCTGGGCGACGCCACCCGCTTCCTGGTGGACCTCGACGCGGGCGGCCGCCTCACCGCGCTCCAGCAGAACCTGGACACCTCCTCCGAGGACGTCGCCGCCCTGCGCGGCACCCGGGTCCGGCTCCGGTGGCACCGCCGCCACGCCTTCCAGGTCCCCGACCCCCGCTGACCCCCGCTCAGTCCACCGTCACGTATGGAGTACGCCGTGCGCCTCACCCCAACTCTCAAGGCCGCCGCCGCCGTCGCGGTGCTCCTCGCCGCCACCGCCTGCGGATCGTCCGGTACGGGCTCCTCCGCGTCCACCGGCCTCAACCCGCCCGACCTCAAGGCGCAGTCGAAGCTCGGCAAGACCGAGGGCCAGGTCAACCTGATCGCCTGGGCCGGCTATGTCGAGGACGGTTCCAACGACCCCAAGGTCGACTGGGTCGGCGACTTCGAGAAGCAGACCGGCTGCCAGGTCAACTCCAAGGTCGCCGCCAGCTCCGACGAGATGGTCAAGCTGATG
This sequence comes from Streptomyces sp. NPDC005070, assembly GCF_053600395.1. Lineage (NCBI taxonomy): Bacteria > Bacillati > Actinomycetota > Actinomycetes > Kitasatosporales > Streptomycetaceae > Streptomyces > Streptomyces sp. NPDC005070. Next base: position 34,888 of record NZ_JBSFZS010000039.1, read on the forward strand.
AAGACCGGCCAGTACGACGCCGTCTCCGCCTCCGGGGACGCCTCCCTGCGCCTCATCGCCTCGGGCGACGCGGCCCCGGTCAACACCGGCCTCGTACCGAACTACAAGAACGTCTTCAGCGGCCTGAAGAAGGGCGCCTGGAACTCCGTCAAGGGCCAGATGTACGGCATCCCGCACGGCCGGGGCGCCAACCTGCTGATGTACAACACCGAGAAGGTCAGCCCCGCCCCCACCTCCTGGTCCGCGGTCTTCGACGACGCCTCGGCGAACAAGGGCCATGTCACCGCGTACGACTCGCCGATCTACATCGCCGACGCGGCCCTCTACCTGAAGTCCGCCAGGCCCGAGCTGAAGATCAAGGACCCCTACGCGCTCGACCAGAAGCAGTTCGACGCGGCCGTGGATCTGCTGAAGAAGCAGAGCGCGAACGTGGGGGAGTACTGGAGCGACTACCTCAAGGAGATCTCCGCCTTCAAGAGCGGCGACTCCGTGGTCGGCACCACCTGGCAGGTCATCGCCAACCTGACCGCCGACGAGGGCGCCAAGGTGAAGGCCTTCGTGCCCGAGGAGGGTTCCACGGGCTGGTCCGACACCTGGATGGTCTCCGCCAAGGCCAAGCACCCCAACTGCGCCTACAAGTGGATGGACTGGATCATCTCGCCGAAGGTGAACGCCCAGGTGGCCGAGTACTTCGGTGAGGCGCCGGCCAACTCCGAGGCGTGCCGGTACACCAGCGACAAGTCCTTCTGCGACACCTACCACGCCACCGACGAGAGCTACTGGAAGAACATCGCGTTCTGGAACACGCCCATCGAGCAGTGCCTCGACGGCCGCACCGACGTCAAGTGCGTCCCGTACGCCAAGTGGGTCCAGGCATGGACCGAGATCAAGGGCTGACCGAACGATGACCTCCACCCCGCAGGCCGCCGGACGCTCCCCCGTCCGGCGGCTCGCGGGGACACTGCACCGGCACTCCCGGCTGCGGCTGTCCCTGCTGCTGACCGCACCCCTGCTCTGGCTGACGGTGCTCTATCTCGGCTCGCTGGCCGTGCTGTTCGTCTCGGCGTTCTGGACGACGAACTCCTTCACCTCCGAGGTGGTGAAGGTCTGGTCGACCGACAACTTCCATCAGCTCCTCACCGTCCCCGTCTACCGCCAGGTGATCCTGCGCAGCATCGGCGTCGCCCTCGCGGTCACCGCCCTGTGCGCGGTGATCGCGTTCCCCGTCGCCTTCTACACGGCCCGGATCGCCCGGCCCGAGCGGCGCCCACTGCTGGTCGTCGCCATCCTGACCCCGCTGTGGGCGAGTTACCTCGTCAAGGTGTACGCCTGGCGGCTGATCCTCTCTCAGGACGGCCTGGCCGACTGGGTGTTGAAGCCCCTCGGACTGAGCGGACCCGGGTACGGAATCACGGCCGCGATCACCGCGCTGACCTACCTCTGGCTGCCGTACATGATCCTGCCGATCCACACCGCGCTGGAGCAGTTGCCCGCCAACCTGCTGGACGCGTCGGCGGACCTGGGGGCCCGCGCGGGCCGCACCTTCCGGTCGGTGGTGCTGCCGATGGTCCTGCCGTCCGTCGCCGCCGGCTCGGTGTTCACCTTCTCGCTCAGCCTCGGCGACTACATCACCGTGCAGATCGTCGGCGGCAAGACCCAGCTCATCGGCAACGTCGTCTACTCCAACATCGAACTGAACCTGCCCATGGCCGCCGCGCTCGGCACGGTCCCCGTCGTGGTCATCGTGGTGTACCTCCTCGCGATGCGCCGCACGGGCGCCCTGAGCAGTCTCTGAGGAGCCCGCTGTGCAACTCTCCCGTCCCGCGCGTATCGCGCTGCGCGTCGCCGCCGGGCTCGGCTTCGCGTTCATCTACGTGCCCCTCGCCCTCGTCCTGGTCAACTCCTTCAACCGGGAGCGCAGCGCGAGCTGGCCGCCGTCCGGGCTCACCTTCCACTGGTGGTCCGTCGCCTGGGAGAACGAGGGGGCCCGTGCCGCCCTGTGGGTCTCGGTCAAGGCCGGTCTCGGCGCCACGGCGATCGCGCTGGTGCTGGGCACGCTCGTCGCCTTCGCGGTCGCCCGCCACCGGTTCTTCGGCCGGGACGCGATCTCCTTCGTGGTCGTGCTGCCGATCGCGCTGCCCGGCATCGTCACGGGCATCGCGCTCAACTCGGCGTTCAGCACGGTGCTCGAACCGCTCGGCGTCGGACTCGGCATGTTCACCGTGATCGTCGGCCACGCCACCTTCTGCATCGTCGTCGTCTTCAACAATGTGGTCGCGCGACTGCGCCGTACGTCCGGAACGTACGAGGAAGCGGCGATGGACCTGGGCGCGGACACCTTCCGCGCCTTCGTCGACGTCACGTTCCCGCTGGTGCGCTCGGCGCTCCTGGCCGGCGCGCTGCTCGCCTTCGCGCTGTCCTTCGACGAGATCGTCGTGACGACGTTCACGGCCGGGCCCGGCATCGAGACCCTGCCGATCTGGATCTTCGACAACATGACCCGGCCCCGCCAGGCACCGGTCGTGAACGTCGTGGCCGCCGTGCTCGTCCTGCTCTCGGTGATCCCGATCTACGTGGCCCAGCGACTGTCCGCGGACACGGCCACCGAGAGCAGGATCTGAGTCAGCGCTTGGTGGTGCTGTTGAACCGCGAGCGCGACCAGAGGTAGCCGGCCAGGCTGATGCCGGCGCACCAGGCGAGCGAGATCCAGCCGTTGTCGCCGATCTCCGAGCCGGACAGCAGACCGCGGAGCGTCTCGGTCATCGGGGTGAACGGCTGGTTCTGCGCGAACCAGCGAAGGCCCGGGGACATCGAGTCGGCCGGCACGAACGCCGAGCCGAGGAAGGGCAGGAACTGGACCAGCAGCGGCTTGTTGCTCGCGGATTCGACGGTCTTGGAGATCAGGCCGAGCGCCGCCGAGAGCCAGGTCACCGCGAACGCGATGGCCGTGAGGAGACCGGCGGCGGCGAGCCATTCGAGCGGGCTCGCGTCCGACCGGAAGCCGATGGCGAGCGCGAAGCCCACGACCAGGACCATGCTCACCATCGTCTGGACGACGCTGCCGACGACATGGCCCGTCATGAACGACGATCGGGTGATGTTCATCGTGCGGAAGCGGTTGACGATGCCTTCCGTCATGTCCGAGCAGACCGCGATCGAGGTCGACATCGCCCCGGCCGCCACACCCATGACGATGATGCCGGGTGTCAGGTAGTCCAGGTACGCGTCCCGGCCGCCGCCCATTCCGGCGCCGATCGAGTCGCCGAAGGCGTACGTGAACAGCAGGAGCATCAGGATCGGCATCATGGCGGCGCCGAGCGACACGCTCGGATAGCGCATCGCGTGCTTGAGGTTGCGCCGCAGCATCGTCATCGAGTCGTGCACGGCGTAGGTGAGGGTGCTCATCGCAGGGTCTCCTTGACGTGAGAGGGGGTGCCGGTGACGCCGTCGCCGGTCAGAGCGAGAAACACGTCGTCGAGGTCGGGGGTGTGCACGGACAGGTCGGCGGCCCTCACGCCGGCGGCGTCGAGCCGGACGAGCAGGGCGCGCAGCGCGTCGAGGCCGCCGTCGCCCGCCACACGCAGCGAGAGGTCCTCGTCGTCGCGGGCCGCGCCGGGGAAGGCGCCGGCCGCTCGCTCGTATTCCGCGGGCTCGGTGAACCTCAGCCGTACGTGACCGCCGGGGATCTGCGCCTTGAGGCTCTCGGCCGTGCCCTCGGCGACGATCCGGCCGCCGTCGAGCACCGCGATCCGATCGGCCAACTGGTCGGCCTCATCCAGGTATTGGGTGGTGAGGAAGACGGTGGTGCCGCCCGCCACCAGCGAGCGAACCGTGTCCCACATGGTGCGGCGGCTGCGGGGATCGAGTCCCGTCGTCGGCTCGTCCAGGAAGATCACCTGAGGTTCGCCGACCAGCGTCATGGCCAGGTCGAGCCGCCGTCGCATACCGCCGGAGAAGGTCGCGGCCCGTTTGCCCGCGACGTCCGCGATGTCGAACCGCCGGAGCAACTCCTTGGCGCGGAAACGCCCTTCGCGCCTTCCGAGACGCAGCAGGTCGGCCATGAGGAGCAGGTTCTCCTCGGCGGTGAGCAGATCGTCGAGCGCGGAGAACTGCCCGGTGACACCGATCGCGTCGCGTACGCCGTCGGGTGAGGCGGCGATGTCGTGGCCCGCGACCTGGGCCTGTCCGCCGTCGGCGGCGATGAGCGTGGACAGGATCTGCACGGTGGTGGTCTTTCCGGCACCGTTCGGTCCGAGCAGGGCGAAGACGGAGCCGGCCGGGATGTGCAGATCGATGCCGTCGAGCACGGTCTTCTCGCCGTACGACTTGCGCAGACCGAGGGCGGAGACGGCGGCGGGCGGCCGCGGATCGCCACTGCGCCTCGGCGAGGGCATGGGCATGACAGAGGAAGGCATGGAGCTCTCCGTTCGGAGGCCGGGTGAATGGGGTGGGGGTAGGGGAGGGGGAGGGGAGAGCCGGGGGCGGGAGCTCAGGACTTGGCGCGCAGGATGTCGATGTTGCCCCAGTTGCTCCGTGCGCGGACCGCGACCGTGCCCTCGGTCTTCTCCGGGGCCTCGGACGCGGCGAGCCTGTTGCGCACCTGCCCTCGGTTGGAGCTGACGTCGAGCCAGGTGGTGACGCCCTCGCCGACGCCGACCTCGATGGAGCCGTTGGAGGTCTCCAACCGGACCTCGCCGCGGACGACTTCGGCGACGCGCAGGTGCCCGTTGGTCGTGGTGCCGGTGACCGACGCCTCGGCGCGCGCGATGTCGATGCCACCGTTGGTGCCGCTCGCCCGCAGCTCGCCCGTCACGGTGCCGACGGTCGTGGAGCCGTGCGAGTTCTTCAGGACGGCGGGTCCAGCGACCGTGCCGACACGCACGTTGCCGGTGCTGCTGGTGATCTCGGCCGAGCCGTCGATCCGGTCCACGGTGATCAGGCCGTGCGACACCGTCAGTTCGAGCGGGCCGGTGGTGTCGAGGCGTACGTCGCCGGCCGAGGACTTCACCCGGACCTCGCCGAGCCGGCCCTCGGCGAGCACCTGGGTCCAGGAGCAGGTCAGGTCGAGTCGAGAGCCCGCGGGCAGGCAGACCGTCACATCGACGGCGCCGCTGGAGCCGACCAGGTGGCGCTGCCTCGTCCTGACCGTCAGGGCGCCGCTCGCGTACCCGATCTCCGTCTGCTCGGCGGCCCGTACGTCCCTGTCCTTCTTCGGGTCGAGGGGCCGCACCTCGACGACCGTGTCGGGGCGGTCTCCGGCGGTGAAGCGGATGGCGCCGGCAGCCACGTGAGCGGTGACCGAGATGGGTTCGGGAGTGTCGAAAGAAGGCATGGCTGTACCGTCCTCTTGGGTACTCGGGGCGTCCCCGCAGGTGGGACGCGGTGTGGGTGAAGTGGTGCTGGTGCTGGTGCTGGTGTGCGTGCTTGTGCGGGTGTGGGGTTCTGGCCCTGGTTCCGTCGCGGTCAGCGCACCCAGCCCGCGAAGCTCTGTCCGGTGGTGCGGTTCCCGCCCGTCGCACGCCGCCGGGTTCCGCCGTCGACGGCGGCCGACACGGCCAGCACCAGCCATGCGTTGACCGACTGCCCGTCGCGCTTCGCGGCCTCCTCGGCCCGCGCCTTGAGAGGGGCCGGTAGCCGCAGGTTGACGCGGACGGTGCCGCCGCCGTCGTGGCCGTCGGCGGGCCCGGAGGCCCTGAACGCTCCGACGGACCTCTCCGGTACTTCTGTGGCGCCATGGTGGCGTGGTGGTGGTGTCACCACGAACTCAGGGTCCAGTCCCCGCAGCCGTATGTCCACCGAGCCGGGAGCCAGCTCGCGGGTGATCTCGTCCACCGCGGCGGAGAGCGCGTCGAGCAGGGTCAGACGTGTCGCCGCCTCCAGCGGAGCGGTGACCCGCTCGGCCAGTTGACGAGCTTCGTCCCCGCCGGCTTCGGCGGCCACCGCGAGTTCCCGGCGCAGTGCGTCGACATACGGAGTGAGGTCCATGGCGACATGGTGGCACCATTATGGCGCCAGGTGCAAGCCTCTGTGGCGCTCGTTGGTGTCGCTGGACGGTGGCGCTGGATGGTGCCGGATGGCGTCGCGTGTAGCGGAGTGGCGCCTCGCCGTACCGGATCCGGATCCGGATCCCAGTACCGGATCCGCCTCGCCCCGGCTGTCGGGCGGGACTTCTGTCAGGCTCCGGGATTCTCGCAGAGGTATGTGACATAGTACTGACGTGAGTAGGTCTGTTACCTGCGATGTCGTGATCGTCGGAGCCGGAATGGTCGGCGCCGCCTGTGCCTTGTACGCGGCTCGCGAGGGCCTCGATGTCGCCGTGGTGGACCGCGGCCCGGTGGCCGGCGGGACGACCGGCGCGGGTGAGGGCAATCTGCTCGTCTCCGACAAGGAACCAGGACCCGAACTCGACCTCGCCCTGCTCTCCGGACGCCTGTGGGCCGACCTCGCCGAGGAGCACGGGAAGGCGGTCGAGTACGAGGCCAAGGGTGGCGTCGTCGTGGCGTCCACCCCCGCGGCCCTGGCCGTGCTGGAGACGTTCGCGGCGGGTCAGCGGACAGCCGGTGTGCTGGCCGAACCGGTCGCCGCCGACCAACTGCACGACCTGGAGCCGTACTTGGCCCCAGGACTCGCGGGCGGCGTCCACTATCCCCAGGACACCCAGGTGATGCCCGCCCTCGCGGCCGCCCGTCTCCTCCGGGCGTCGGGGGCGCGGCTGCTGACCGGGCGCACCGTGACCGAGGTGCTGCGCACGAGGGACGGCGCGGTCCGCGGAGTGCGCACCGACCGGGGCGACCTGCACGCACCCGCCGTCGTCAACGCGGCCGGCACCTGGGGCGCCGAAGTGGCCTCGCTCGCGGGCGTCACGCTCCCCGTCCTGCCCCGCCGGGGATTCGTCCTCGTCACCGAGCCCCTGCCACGCCGGGTGCGCCACAAGGTGTACGCCGCGGACTATGTCGCCGACGTCGCCAGTGACTCGGCCGCTCTCCAGACGTCGCCGGTGGTGGAAGGGACGGCGGCCGGCCCGATCCTGATCGGCGCGAGCCGGGAACGCGTCGGCTTCGACCGGTCGTTCTCGCTGCCCGTCGTGCGGGAACTGGCCGCGGGCGCCACACGGCTCTTTCCCTTCCTGTCCGAGGTGCGCGCCCTGCGGACCTACCTCGGATTCAGGCCGTACCTGCCCGACCATCTGCCCGCCATCGGCCCCGACCCCCGGGCGCCCGGTCTCCTCCACGCCTGCGGGCACGAGGGAGCCGGCATCGGACTGTCCACCGGCACCGGACAGTTGATCGCGCGGGTCCTGGCCGGCAGGGCACCCGGCCTGGACCTCGCACCGTTCCGGCCCGACCGCTTCCCCGAGGAGGCCGTGTGAACCCCCTGGACCTCGTACGGGCCGAACCCGGCCCCGCCTTCACCGTCACCGTCGACGGCAGGGCCGTCGAGGTGCTGCCCGGCCGGACCGTCGCCGCCGCGCTGTGGGCCGAGGGCATCACCTCGTGGCGCAGCACCCGTGAGGCGGGCCGGCCCCGCGGGGTCTTCTGCGGCATCGGCGTCTGTTTCGACTGTCTCGTCACCGTCAACGACCGCCCCAACCAACGGGCTTGTCTGGTCCCGCTGGCGCCCGGCGACACCATCCGCACCCAGGAAGGCACCGGCCACGATGACTGACGGACCCCACCGTCTCGCGGTGATCGGCGCGGGTCCGGCCGGTCTCGCCGCCACCCTGGCCGCGGCGGCACGCGGCATCCATGTGACGCTGATCGACTCGGCGGTGGCGGCGGGCGGACAGTTCTACCGCCGGCCCGCGAGTGCCCTGGGCGCCCGGCGGCCCCGCGCGCTGCACCACCGGTGGCGCACCTGGGAGCGACTGGAACGGGGGCTCGCCGGACACCTGGAGGCGGGTTCGGTGGAGCATTTGACGGACCATCATGTCTGGCTGGCCGAGCGGACCGGGGCGACGGGCGCACGGCCGGGATTCACCGTCCATGCTCTCCTCGGTCCACTCCAGGAGGAGTCCGTCGCTCTGCGCGCCGACGCCGTGCTCCTCGCCACCGGCGGATACGAGAAGGTGCTGCCCTTCCCCGGCTGGACCCTGCCCGGAGTCGTGACCGCGGGCGGGGCCCAGGCCATGCTCAAGGGCGGCCTCGTCGTGCCGGGACGCAGGGCCGTCGTCGCGGGAAGCGGGCCGCTGCTGCTGCCCGTGGCGACCTCCCTCGCCGCCGCCGGGGTCGAGGTCGCCGCGCTCGTGGAGTCGCTCGATCCGAGAAGGCTGCTGCGCGGCGGCGGGGCGCTGGCGGCCGAGCCGGGCAAGATCGCCGAGGCGGCCCTGTACGCGGCCCGGCTCCTGCGCCACCGCGTCCCGTTCGTCCCGCGGCACACCGTCGTGGAAGCCCATGGAGAGGGCCGGCTCGAAGCCGTCACCGTCGCCGCGCTCGGCCCCGACGGGCGGGTACGGCCCGGAACGGAGCGGCGGATCCCGTGCGAGGCGCTCGCCGTCGGGCACGGGATGGTCCCGCACACCGATCTCGCCGAGGCCCTCGGCTGCCGGACCGACGCCTCGCGGGTGGACGTGGACGACGAGCAGCGCACCGACGTGCCCGGTGTCTGGGCCGCCGGTGAGATCACGGGGATCGGTGGCGCCGCGCTCTCCCTGGCCGAGGGGCATCTCGCGGGCCGGTCGGTGGCGGCCCGGCTGCGCGGCGCCGAACCCGATCCGCGGTCGGCCGCCCGAGCCGTCAGGGTCCGCACGAGAGCGCGCGCGTTCGCGTCCGCGCTGGACGCCGTGTACCGACCACCCGCCCACTGGACGGACCAGGTCACCGACGACACGGTCGTGTGCCGCTGCGAGGAGGTCACGGCCGGCCGCGTCCGCGAGGCCGTCACCGACCTCGGCGCGGGCGACGTCCGCACGGTCAAGCTGCTCACGCGCGCCGGAATGGGGTGGTGCCAGGGCCGGATCTGCGAACCGGCCGTCGCCGGACTCGCCGGCTGCGAACAGGCGCTCGTACGGCGGCTGTTGGCGCGTCCGGTACCGCTCGGCGTCCTCGCCCGCGCCGGTTCGGACGACGACGGCCTGCCACCCGGCGCGGGCCCGCCTCCCGGCCCGCGGTGACGCTCCCCGGCCGACCCGGAACGAAGCTCCCGGCACCGGCGCGGCCCGCCCCCTGGCTTGCTGCGACTCACCTCGACCGACAGTAAAATGTCACACCCTATTGAGAGGGATGAGCACCTCATGACCGACACCCCCGAGAGCCGACGCCCTTGGCGTGGAGTCCTCGTCGCCACCGCGCTCCCGCTGAACGAGGACCTCGGTGTCGACCACGGCCGGTACGCCGAGCACTGCGCCTGGCTCGTCGAGAACGGATGCGACGGCGTCGTACCGAACGGCTCCCTCGGCGAGTACCAGGTGCTCACCCCCGAAGAGCGCGCCAAGGTCGTCGAGACCGCCGTCGCCGCGGTCGGCGGTTCCCGGGTCATGCCCGGCGTCGCCGCCTACGGCTCGGCGGAGGCCCGCCGCTGGGCCGAGCAGGCCAGGGACGCGGGCTGCGGCGCCGTGATGCTGCTGCCGCCCAACTCCTACCGCGCGGACGACCGTTCCGTCCTCGCCCACTACGAGGAGGTCTCCCGGGCGGGCATCCCCGTCGTCGCGTACAACAACCCGATCGACACCAAGGTCGACCTGGTGCCCGAACTCCTGGCGAAGCTGCACGCCGCCGGCTTCGTCCAGGCGGTCAAGGAGTTCTCCGGAGATGTACGCCGCGCCTACCGCATCGCCGAACTCGCCCCGGAACTCGACCTGTTGATCGGTGCTGACGACGTCCTCCTCGAACTCGCCGTCGCCGGGGCCAAGGGCTGGGTGGCCGGATACCCGAACGCGCTGCCCCGGGCGGGCGTCGAGCTCTACCGCGCGGCCGTCGCCGGTGACCTCGACACGGCGGGCAAGCTCTACCGGCTGCTGCACCCGCTGCTGCGCTGGGACTCCCAGGTCGAGTTCGTCCAGGCCATCAAGCTGTCCATGGACATTGTCGGCCGCCACGGCGGTCCGGTCCGGCCGCCGCGCGTCCCGCTGCTGCCCGAACAGGAGGCCGCCGTGCGCCGGGCGACGGACCGAGCCGTCGCCGCCGGTCTCGCCTGATCCGGACCCGCCCCTCCGCCGCCGGTCTCGCCCGAGCCGGCCCTGCCCGGCATCTCCGCGACCCTCCGTCCGCCCGTCGAGATCACTCAGGAGTCCCATGCGCAGCAAACTCGTCCTGCACGCCGTCGACTCGCACACCGAGGGCATGCCCACCCGGGTGATCACCGGCGGGATCGGCACCGTCCCGGGCGCGACCATGAACGAGCGGCGGCTCCACTTCCGTGAGCACCGCGACGACATCAAGCAGCTCCTGATGAACGAGCCGCGCGGGCACGCGGCGATGAGCGGGGCCGTCCTCCAGCCATCCACCCGCCCCGACTGCGACTACGGCGTGATCTACATCGAGGTGTCGGGCTATCTGCCGATGTGCGGACACGGCACGATCGGCGTGGCGACCGTGCTGGTGGAGACCGGCATGGTCGAGGTCGTCGAGCCGGTCACGACGATCCGGCTCGACACCCCGGCGGGTCTCGTCGTCGCCGAGGTCGCCGTGGAGGACGGCGCGGCCAAGGAGGTCACGCTCAGGAACGTGCCGTCGTTCGCCGTCGGCCTCGACCGCAAGGCCACGCTCGCCGACGGGCGCACGGTGACGTACGACCTAGCCTACGGCGGCAACTTCTACGCGATCCTGCCGCTGGAGCAGTTCGGCCTGCCCTTCGACCGCTCCCGCAAGGACGAGATCCTCGCGGCGGGGCTCGCGCTCATGGACGCGGTCAACGCCGAGGGTGAGCCCGTGCACCCCGAGGACCCGTCGATCCGCGGCTGCCACCACGTCCACCTGTACGCGCCCGGGGCGACGGCCCGCTACTCGCGGCACGCGATGGCGATCCACCCCGGGTGGTTCGACCGCTCGCCCTGCGGTACGGGCACCAGCGCGCGCATGGCCCAGCTCCACGCCCGGGGTGAACTCCCGCTGGACACCGAGTTCGTGAACGAGTCCTTCATCGGGACGCGGTTCACCGGGCGGCTGCTCGGCACCACCGAGGTCGCCGGAGTGCCCGCCGTGCTGCCCAGTTTCACGGGCCGTGCCTGGATCACGGGAACCGCCCAGTACCTGCTCGACCCCTCGGACCCGTTCCCGGCCGGGTTCGTCCTGTGAGCGGCCCCGCGCCGGGGCGTAGATACTGGTGTCTCAGTAAGACGTGACATGGCACAGGGGTGGTGCGGCAGAACGCCGGCGCGCCGGCCCGTACGAGGAGACCTTGATGGCCGCCCAGCGCAGCAGCGAACCCCCAGCAGCTCCCGACCTGCCCACGCTGGGCGGCAGGCGGAGCAGCTACCGCGAGCGCGTGGCCGACGCGCTGCGCGCCGCGCTCATCGCGGGCGAGCTGCGGCCCGGCGAGGTCTACTCGGCGCCGACGCTGGCGGCCCGTTTCGGCGTCTCGGCGACACCGGTTCGCGAGGCCATGCTCGACCTGGCCAAGGAGGGCCTGGTCGACACGGTCCCCAACAAGGGATTCCGGGTCACGGAGGTCTCCGAGAAGCAGCTCGACGAGTACACCCACATCCGCTCGCTCATCGAGATCCCCACCGTCGTACGGCTGGCCACCACGGCCGATCCCGTCTCGCTGGAGGCGCTGCGTCCGGCCGCCCGGGAGATCGTGACGGCGGCGGCCGCCGGCGACCTCATCGCCTACGTGGAGGCGGACATCCGCTTCCACCTCGGCCTGCTGGCCCTCGCCGGCAACTCCCATCTGGTGGAGGTCGTCGGCGACCTGCGCAAGCGTTCACGGCTGTACGGGCTCGACGCCCTGGTCCGGGCGGGCCGGCTGGAGGCCTCGGCCCGGGAGCACCTGGAACTCCTCGACGCCCTCCTGGAACGCGACGAGCGTGCCGTGCGCGCGGTGATGACGCGTCACCTCGGCCACGTCCGCGGTCTGTGGGCGGCGCCCTGAGCGGTTCCCCGGTGCGGGTGTGCGGCATCGGGCCCGCCGGACGTGGAACCGCTGGGCCCGCCGGACCCCGGACCGGACCCCAGACCGGGTCCCGCGGCCGGGAACCGGCCGAAGTTCTACGCAAGTGATTTGCAATTCTTGCGCTATTCTTGCGCTCATGACGCGACGACTTGCTCAGGTGGCGAAGAAGGTCGGGGTCAGCGAGGCCACGGTCAGCCGGGTGCTCAACGGCAAGCCGGGTGTCTCCGACTCCACCCGGCAGGCGGTCCTGTCCGCCCTGGACGTCCTCGGCTACGAACGGCCGACCCAGCTCCGCGGTGAACGCGCGCGGCTCGTCGGGCTCGTCCTGCCCGAGCTGCAGAACCCGATCTTCCCGGCGTTCGCCGAGGTGATCGGTGGTGCGCTCGCCCAGCTCGGACTCACCCCGGTGCTGTGCACCCAGACCAAGGGCGGGGTCTCCGAGGCCGACTACGTGGAACTCCTGCTCCAGCAGCAGGTCTCCGGGGTGGTGTTCGCCGGCGGTCTGTACGCGCAGGCCGACGCGCCGCACGACCACTACCGCGAGCTCGCCGACCGCAACATTCCGGTGGTGCTGGTCAACGCGGCCATCGAGCACCTCGGCTTCCCCTGCGTCTCCTGCGACGACGCCGTCGCCGTCGAGCAGGCGTGGCGCCACCTCGACTCGCTCGGCCACGAGCGGATCGGACTCGTCCTCGGCCCCGGCGACCACATGCCCTCGGGCCGCAAGCTCGCGGCCGCGCGCGCCCTGGCTCCGGATCTGCCGGACGCGTACGTGGCACGGGCGATGTTCTCGCTGGAGGGCGGCCAGGCCGCAGCCACCAGGCTGCTCGACCAGGGGGTCACCGGCATCATCTGCGCCAGCGACCCGCTCGCGCTCGGTGCCGTACGGGCCGCCCGCCGCAAGGGGCTCAGCGTCCCCGGCGAGATCTCCGTCGTCGGGTACGACGACTCGGCGTTCATGAACTGCACCGAACCCCCGCTGACGACGGTCCGCCAGCCCATCGAGGCCATGGGACGCGCCGCCGTGGAACTGCTGAACGCGCAGATCGGCGGCAGCAGTGTGACCCCCGAGGAGCTGCTGTTCGAGCCGGAACTGGTGGTGCGCGGGTCGACCGCGCAGGCACCCCGCGGCTGAGCCTCGGGTGAGGGCCGGCCGCCGCCGGTGACCGGGTCGTCGCACCGCGCGGCGGCCCGGCGGTCGTTCCGGGGCCGTTGACTCCGCTACGCAACCACCTGCAACGGAGACCCCCAACCTCTGTCAAATAATTCCAGATTCTGCGCGACATCTTGCGGACGGATGTCGTCGGTGCTTGAGTGTGCGGCGCCAGAACACGGCGGCACGCCCGCCGTGGGCCTTCCTCGCTCCAGCCCGAAGGGGTCCACCAATGAGAAGTACCGGGTTCCGCCGTAGTCTCGTCATGCTCATGGCGTCCTCGGTCGCGCTCACCGCCACCGCGTGCGGTTCGAGCGGCGACGACGATGCGGCCAACGGAAAGACCCGCATCACCGTCAACTGCGAGCCGCCGAAGAGCGCCAAGGTCGACCGCTCGTTCTTCGACGCCGACACCAAGGCGTTCCAGAAGGCCAACCCGGACATCGACGTCGTGATGCACGACGCGTTCCCGTGTCAGGACCCCAAGACCTTCGACGCCAAGCTGGCCGGCGGCCAGATGGAGGACGTGTTCTACACGTACTTCACCGACGCCAAGCACGTCGTCGACGTCAACCAGGCCGCCGACATCACGAGTTACGTCAAGGACCTCAAGAGCTACAGCACCATCCAGCAGCAACTGCGCGACATCTACACGGTCGACGGCAAGATCTACGGCATCCCGCGCACCGGCTACTCGATGGGCCTCATCTACAACAAGGCCCTCTTCAAGAAGGCCGGCCTCGACCCCGACAAGCCCCCGGCCACCTGGGAGGAGCTGCGCGCGGACGCCAGGAAGATCGCCGGGCTCGGCAACGGCACGATCGGCTACGCCGACTACAGCGCCCAGAACCAGGGCGGCTGGCACTTCACCGCCGAGCTGTACTCGCAGGGCGGCGACGTCGTCTCCGAGGACGGCAAGAAGGCGACGGTCGACACCGCCGAGGGCAAGGCGGTCCTGCAGAACCTGAAGGACATGCGCTGGAGCGACAACTCCATGGGCAGCAAGCAGCTCCTCGTCATCAACGACGTGCAGCAGATGATGGGCTCCGGCAAGCTCGGCATGTACCTCTCCGCGCCCGACAACATCCCGATCCTCGTCAAGGAGAAGGGCGGCAACTACAACGACCTCGGCCTGGCGCCGATGCCCGGTGGCAAGGGAACGCTCATCGGCGGCGACGGCTACATGTTCAACAAGAAGGACTCGCCGGCCCAGATCAAGGCGGGCCTCAAGTGGCTCGACTCCATGTTCCTGACGCCCGGCGACGGCTTCCTCGGTGACTACGCCCGCGCCAAGCAGAACAACGCGCCCGTCGGCCTGCCCGAGCCGCGTCTGTTCACCGGCGCCGCCGACGACAAGGACCAGCAGGTCAAGAAGGCCAACGCCAACGTGCCCGTGGAGAACTACCAGGCCTTCCTCGACGGCAACCAGAGCCTCGACATGAAGATCGAGCCGCCGCAGGCCCAGCAGATCTACTCCGTCCTCGACGCCGCCGTGTCCGCGGTCCTCACCAAGAAGGACGCCGACATCGACCAGCTCCTCAAGGACGCCTCCGGCAAGATCGACTCCATCCTGGCCCGAGGCTGACACTCTTCATGAAGACCGCATCGAAGCCCCCCGCAGTGCTCCCTCCGGCCGCCGTCGGCGCGCCGGAGGCGCCGCGGTCGGCCGGGCGCCGGACCGGGGGACCGTGGCGCCGGCGCCTGGCCGACCAGTTCCGCGCCTACGCCTTCCTGGCGGGCGGCCTGCTCTGCTTCGCCCTGTTCTCCTGGTACCCGGCGATCCGCGCCGTCGTGATCGCCTTCCAGAAGTACACGCCGGGCAGCGGCGGCGAGTGGGTCGGCACCGCCAACTTCACCCGGGTCTTCCACGACCCGGAGTTCACGGCCGCCTGGCGCAACACCCTCACCTTCACCCTCCTCGCCCTGCTCATCGGCTTCGCCGTCCCCTTCGTGATGGCGCTCGTCCTCAACGAACTGCGGCACGCCAAGGCGTTCTTCCGGGTCGTGGTCTACCTGCCGGTGATGATCCCGCCGGTGGTCAGCGCCCTGCTGTGGAAATGGTTCTACGATCCCGGAGCCGGCCTCGCCAACGAGACGCTGCGCGCGCTGCACCTGCCGACCTCGAACTGGTCCAACGGCGCCGACACCGCCCTCGTCTCCCTGGTCATCGTCGCCACCTGGGCCAACCTCGGCGGCACCGTCCTCATCTACCTCGCCGCCCTGCAGAGCATCCCCGGCGAGCTGTACGAGGCGGCCGAGCTGGACGGCGCCAGCCTGCTCCAGCGCATCCGCCATGTGACGATCCCTCAGACACGCTTCATCATCCTCATGCTGATGCTGCTTCAGATCATCGCCACCATGCAGGTGTTCACCGAACCCTTCGTGATCACCGGCGGCGGCCCCGAGGACAAGACCGTCACGGTGCTCTACCTGATCTACAAGTACGCCTTCCTCTACAACGACTTCGGCGGAGCCTGCGCCCTGAGCGTCATGCTGCTCGTCCTGCTCAGCGCCTTCTCCGCCCTCTATCTGCGGCTGACCCGCTCCGAAGGGGAGGACGCGTGAGCACCCGCACCCTCGTCTCTCCGCTCACCCTGGCCCGCCCCCGCGGCAGAGCCGTCTACTGGACCGTCTTCGGCGGCGTCGTCCTGCTCTTCGCGCTGGCCTTCCTCTTCCCCGTCTACTGGATGGTGACCGGCGCCATGAAGTCGCCGGACGAGATCACGCGCACTCCGCCCACCCTGCTGCCGGAACACTGGCACCTCGGCGGCTACACCGACGCCTGGGACCTGATGGACCTGCCCACCCACCTGTGGAACACCGTCGTCCAGGCCACGGGCGCCTGGCTGCTCCAGCTCGTCTTCTGCACGGCCGCCGCCTACGCCCTGTCCAGACTGAAGCCGGCCTTCGGCAAGGTGATCCTCGGCGGCATCCTCGCCACCCTGATGGTCCCCGTGCAGGCCCTGGTGGTCCCCAAGTACCTGACCGTCGCCGACCTGCCCGTCCTGCACACCAGCCTGCTCAACTCCCCGCTCGGCATCTGGCTTCCCGCCGTCGCCAACGCCTTCAACCTCTATCTCCTCAAGCGCTTCTTCGACCAGATACCGCGCGACGTCCTGGAGGCCGCCGAGATCGACGGCGCCGGGAAGCTGCGCATCCTGTGGTCGATCGTGCTGCCGATGTCCCGGCCCGTCCTCGGAGTCGTGTCGATCTTCGCCCTGGTCGCCGTCTGGCAGGACTTCCTCTGGCCGCTGATGGTCTTCTCCGACACCGACAAGCAGCCCATCAGCGTCGCGCTCGTGCAGCTCTCGCAGAACATCCAGCTCACCGTGCTCATCGCCGCGATGGTGATCGCCAGCATCCCCATGGTCGTGATGTTCCTGCTGTTCCAGCGGCACATCATCGCCGGGATCAGCGCGGGCAGCACCAAGGGCTGACGCCCGCACCCGACCCCCTCGAACGAAAGGCAACGCACCGTGGGACAGCCCCGCCCTGCCCGAAATCAGTCCGCGTGGTGGCGTTCCGCCGTCATCTACCAGGTGTACGTCCGCAGCTTCGCGGACGGCGACGGCGACGGCACCGGCGACCTCGCGGGCGTCCGCGCCAGACTCCCGTATCTCGCCGAACTCGGTGTGGACGCCCTGTGGTTCAACCCCTGGTATCTCTCGCCGCTGGCCGACGGCGGCTACGACGTCGCCGACTACCGCACCATCGACCCGGCCTTCGGGACACTCGCCGAGGCCGAGAAGCTCATCGCCGAGGCCCGCGAGCTGGGCATCCGCACCCTGGTCGACATCGTGCCGAACCACGTCTCCGACCAGCACCCCTGGTTCCGGGCGGCGCTGGCCGGCGGCCCGGAGCGCGAGCTCTTCCACTTCCGCCCCGGACGCGGCGAACACGGCGAACTCCCGCCCAACGACTGGCCGTCCCAGTTCGCGGGCTCCACCGAACCGGTGTGGACCCGGCTGCCCGACGGCGACTGGTACCTCCACCTCTTCACCCCCCAGCAGCCCGACCTCAACTGGGCGCACCCGGCTGTCCGCCGGGAGCACGAGGAGATCCTGCGCTTCTGGTTCGAGCGGGGGGTCGCGGGCGTCCGCATCGACTCGGCCGCGCTGCTGGCAAAGGACCCGGACCTGCCCGACTTCGTCGAGGGCCGCGACCCGAATCCGTACGTCGACCGCGACGAGCTCCATGACATCTACCGCTCCTGGCGGACGGTCGCCGACGCCTACGACGGCATCTTCGTCGGCGAGGTATGGCTCCCCGACTCCGAGCGCTTCGCCCGCTACCTGCGTACCGACGAACTGCACACCGCCTTCAACTTCTCCTTCCTGTCCTGCTCCTGGGACGCCGGACGGCTGCGGACCTCCATCGACGAGACCCTCGCCGAACACGCCCCCGTCGGAGCTCCCGCCACCTGGGTGCTGTGCAACCACGACGTGACCCGCACGGTCACCCGCTACGGCCGTACGGAGACCGGCTTCGACTTCGCGGCCAAGGCCTTCGGCATCCCCACCGACCTGGCGCTCGGCACCCGCCGGGCCCGCGCCGCGGCGCTGCTCTCGCTCGCCCTGCCCGGTTCCGTGTACCTCTACCAGGGAGAGGAACTCGGTCTGCCCGAGGTGGAGTTGCCGCTCGACAGCATCCAGGACCCGATGCACTCGCGCTCCGGCGGCGCGGACCCGGGCCGCGACGGCTGCCGGGTCCCGCTGCCCTGGACGGCCGAGGAGCCGTACGCCGGATTCGGCGGTGAACCCTGGCTCCCGCAGCCCGCCGGCTGGCCCGCGTACGCCGCCGACGGACAGGCGGAGGATCCCGGGTCCATGCTGAGCCTCTACCGTGCCGCGCTCCACGTCCGCCGCACCGAACCGGGCTTCGGGGACGGCGCGTTCGGCTGGCTGCCCGCACCGGAGGGTGTCCTCGCCTTCACCCGTGCGGACGGAGGACTGCTCTGCGTGGTCAACCTGGCCGACGGCGCGGTCGAACTCCCGGAGCACTCCCGGGTCCTCCTCCGCAGCGGCCCGCTGGACGCCGACGGGTTCCTCCCACCGGACACGGCGGTCTGGCTGCGCGCCTGAGCGGGCCCGCACCGCACGGCGAGCACCGTTCCCACGGGTCTCACCGATCGGACGGAGGGGCGTCCTCGACGACCGGCTCCCCGCGTTTCGCCGCCTGGATCTGCTCGTACACATGGGTCCGCAGCTCGGCGAAGCGCGGGGCGACCCGGGTGCGCAACTGGTCCCGCTCCTCGGGAAGATCGACCTTCAGTTGCTCCCGCACGACGGTGGGGGAGGCCGAGAGGACCAGAACCCGCTCGCCCAGATAGACGGCCTCGTCGATGTCATGGGTCACGAACAGGATGGTGATCCCGCGCTGTCGCCACAGCCTGCGTACCAGATCCTCCAGATCGGCGCGGGTCTGCGCGTCGACCGCCGCGAACGGCTCGTCCATGAGCAGCACTTCGGGCTCGTACGCCAGGGCCCGCGCGATGGCGACCCGCTGCTGCATCCCGCCCGAGAGCTGCCACGGATAGGCTCTCGCGGCGTCGGCCAGGCCCACGGACTCCAGCGCGTCGTCGACCAGATCCCGGCGCTGCCACTTGCTCAGACTCTTCTGCTTCAAGGGGAGTTCGACGTTCTCACCGACCCTCATCCAGGGGAACAGGCTGCGCCCGTACTCCTGGAACACGAACGCCATGCCCGGCGGCGGGCCGCTCACGCGCCGGCCCCCGAGCAGGACCTGGCCCGACGTCGGCGCCAGCAGACCGGCCACGCACTTCAGCAGGGTGGTCTTGCCGCAGCCCGACGGGCCGACCAGACAGACGAGTTCACCCGCGTCGACCGTGAACGTGAGATCGCGGACCGCCTCCACCCGGCGCCCCGACCCCTCGTAGACCTTCCGCAGGCCCGATACGACCAAAGACGCGTGCATGGACCGCCCTTTCACGAGCGTCGTCACGGGGACCGCCTGGAGGAGTCGCGCAGACCGTGGTACCAGCCGAGGACCCGGCGTTCGACCACCTGGAAGACGACCGAGAGGAGGAAGCCGAGCAGGCCGAGGACGAGGATCCCGGTCCACATGTCGGGGATCGCGAAGCCGCGCTGGAACTGCACGATGGTGAAGCCGAGCCCGTTGCTCGCCGCGAACATCTCGCTGATGACCATCAGGATGATGCCGATGGACAGCGCCTGGCGCAGCCCCGCGAAGATCTGCGGGCTCGCGGACGGCAGGACGACGGACCGGATCCGGGCCGGACCCGTGATGCCGTACGAGCGGGCCGTCTCGGACATCACGGAGTCGACGGCGCGCACGCCCTCGATCGTGTTGAGCAGGATCGGCCACACACAGCCGCTCGCGATCACGACGATCTTCATCGTGTCCCCGATGCCCGCGAACAGCATGATGACCGGAACGAGGACGGGCGGCGGCACCGCGCGCAGGAACTCCAGAACCGGTTCGCACACCGCCCGCACCTTCCGGTACGAGCCGATGAGCGCCCCGAGCGCGATCCCCACGGTCGCGGCCGACGCGTAACCGGCGAGCAGCCGCAGCAGGCTGGGCACCAGATCGGCGCGGAGCCGCGCGCGGGTCCAGACGTCGGGGAACGTCCTGAGGATCGTGCGCAGCGGGGGCCAGTAGACGTTGTGGCTGCCGTCCGAGGCGAGCCACCACACGAGGAGCAGCAGCGTGGGGAGCGTGACGACGAACAGCGCCCGCAGCAGGAGGCCGCCCCACGGGTTCGGCCTCGTCCGCCCGGCCGGGACGTCCGTCATACCGCCACCTCCCCGCGTACCGACTGGTGCCAGGCCAGCGCGTACCGCTCCACCGACCGGGCACCCACGTTGATCAGCAGTCCGAGCAGACCGGTGACCACGATCAGCGCGTACATCTCGGGCACCGCCTGCGAGGTCTGGGCGACCGCGATGCGGGCGCCCAACCCCGGTGCGCCGATGACGAGTTCGGCGGTCACCGTGAGGATGAGGGCGACGGCCGCGGCGAGCCGGACCCCCGTCATGACGTACGGGAGCGCGGTGGGCCACAGCACATGACGGACCCGGGCCCAGGTGCCGAGGCCGTACGAGCGTGCCGTCTCCTCCGCCACCGGGTCCACGTCCCGCACGCCGTACATGACCTGGACGAGGACCTGCCAGAAGGACGCGTACACGACCAGCAGGAGCACCGACCGCAGCTCGGTGCCGTAGAGGAGGACGGCGAGCGGGATCAGGGCCACGGAGGGGATGGGGCGCAGGAACTCGATCGTCGAGGCGGTCGCCTCGCGCAGATGGGGCACGACCGAGACGACCACCCCCACCACGACGCCCGCCGCGACCGCGATGGCCAGGCCCAGCGCCCAGCCCGTGAGGGTGTCGCCCAGGTCCCTCCAGAAGGTCGCGTCGTCGAGCTCGTCACGGAGCGCCCCCGCGATCCGGCTGGTCGGCGGGAAGAACTGCTCCTTGACGATGCCGAGCCGCGGCACCGCCTCGCCGAGGGCGAGGAAGGCCGCGAGCCCGGCGGCGCCCAGTGCGGCGTTCACGGACCGGCCGGTGGAGCCGCCGCCACGCGCTCGCGTCCGTGTCACGGCAGCAGCTTGTCCAGATCGGGCGCCGTCTTGAAGAGGCCGTCCCGCTCGCCCAGCTTCTCCAGCGTCTCGATCGAGGCCCGGTTCGGCTCGGCCGGCCATTTCGGCAGGGTCACCTTCGCCAGTACGGCCGCGGGGATCGTGGTGTACGTCGTGACGATCTGCCGGACCTCGTCCGGGTGCGCGTCGGCGTAGGCGAGGGACTCCGCGGTGGCCTCCTGGAAGTTCTCGACCACGTCGGGGTGCTGCTGTGCGTACTGGTTCGAGGTGAAGTACATGGCGACGGTGAGGTTCTTCGCCACGTCGACCAGGGAGGAGGCGATCTCGGTCGCGCCCTGGCTCTTGACGGTGGCGAGCGCCGGCTCGACCACCATCGCGGCGTCGATCTGGCCCTTGTCGAGGGCCGCGGGCATCAGGTCGAAGGCGAGCTCGACGAACTTCACCTTGGAGGGATCGCCGCCCGCCTTGCGCACCGACTCGCGCACGGCCGTCTCGTTGATGTTCTTCAGCGTGTTGACGGCGACCTTCTTGCCCTCCAGGTCCTTCGGCGACGCGATGGAGCTGCCCTTCCTGACCGTGATGGCGCCGAAGTCCGCGCCCGCGACGCCGGTCGAGGCGACGCCGTTCGCGATGGCCTTCACGGGAACGTTGTTGGACTGGGCGATCATCAGCGAGGTCACGTTGGAGAACCCGAACTGGAACTGGCCCGACACGACACCCGGGACGATCGCGGCGCCGCCCTGCGCGGTCGTCATCGACAGGGTCAGTCCGTGCTTCTTGTAGAAGCCCTTCTTCTGGCCCAGATAGACGGGGGCGACATCGACGATGGGGATGACCCCCAGCTTGACGGTGGTGGTGCCGCCGGACGAAGAGTTCTTGTCCGAGGCGCCACCGCCGCCGGACGAGCCGCAGGCCGACGCGGCGACCAGTAAGGCTCCGGCCGCGATCCCGGCGAGCAGACGACGCATGGCTCCTCCTGTGCAGACGAGAGTGTTCCGACAGGGCGTGCGCACACCGCACAATGGTGCTCAGCGCGAAGGTAGAACCCTGTCCGTGCCGGGTCAATGGCCTTGGCTGACAATATTGTTGACAGTTATCGAAGTGTGCTCCCGTCCCGGACGAGAGCACTCCGTGTGTCCCTCTGGAGGCGACGATGCCTGCGGCAGACCGAGCGCCCCATTTCGTCCGGTCCTTCGAACGCGGACTCGCCGTCATCCGCGTCTTCGGCGCCGACCGGCCGGAACTGACCCTCAGTGAGGTCGCACGTGGCTGCGACCTGACCCGCGCGGCGGCACGCCGCTTCCTGCTGACCCTGGTCGATCTCGGATACGTGCACACGGACGGCCGCGTCTTCCGGCTCACCCCGCGCGTGCTGGAACTCGGCTACGCCTATCTCTCCGGCTTCACCCTCCCGCAGATCGCCGAGCCCCATCTGAAGCAACTCGCCGAACGGGTGGGGGAGTCGAGTTCGCTCTGCGTCCTCGACGGCGACGACATCGTGTACGTGGCGCGGGTCCCGACCCGGCGCATCATGACGGCGGCGATCACCGTCGGAACCCGCTTCCCCGCCCACGCCACCTCCGTGGGCAGGGTGATCCTCGCGCATCTCACGGACGACGAGATCGCCATCCGGCTGGAGCGGGCCGACCTGCGCCCCCTGACCGGGCGGACGATCGTCGCGCCGGACCTGCTGAGAGCGGAGCTGGCCCGCGCGCGGCGCCAGGGATACGCCATCGTCGACCAGGAGTTGGAGGAGGGACTGCGCTCGGTCGCCGCCCCCGTGCGCGACCGGGACGGCGCCGTGGTGGCGGCCGCGAACATCCCGGTGCACGCCAGCCGCAACAGCCTCGAATCCGTCCGCCGCGACCTGCTCCCCCCACTGCTGGAGACGGTCGCACGGATCGAGCGGGACCTGGCGGTCACAGATCCAGCACGAGCCGTCTCCCCAGGCAGCGGGACACACAGATGAGCATGGTCGCGCCCGCCGCCCGCTCCTCGTCCGTGAGCAGCGAGTCCCGGTGGTCCGGGGTCCCTTCGAGCACGTCCGTCTCGCAGGTCCCGCACGTGCCCTCGGCGCAGGAGGAGAGGACCTCGACACCGGCGGCGCGTACGGTGTCGAGGACGGAGACGCCGGGGACGACGGTGACCGTTCGCCCCGACCGCTCCAGGGTGACCTCGAACTGCGTCTCGCCGCCGGTCCCTTGGTCCTTCGGCCGGAACCGCTCGACGCGCAGGGAGCCGGCCGGGCAGCGCTCCTCCATCGTGTCGAGCAGCGGTCCGGGACCACAGCAGTAGACGAGGGTGTCCGCGGAGAGCTCGGCGAGCACGGAGGGCAGGTCGAGCATTCCGGTCTCGTCCTGGGGAGCGAGGACGACCCGGTCCCCGTACCGCCGCAACTCCTCGGTGAACGCCATGGAGCCGCGGGTCCGTCCGCCGTACAGCAGGGTCCACTCGGCGCCTGCCGCCTCGGCCGCGGCGAGCATCGGCAGGATCGGGGTGATGCCGATGCCGCCCGCGACGAAGCGGTAGCGCGGGGCGGGCACGAGCGCGAAGTGATTGCGCGGGCCCCGGACGCGGACCGTGTCGCCCTCGCCCAACCGCCCGTGCACATAGGCCGATCCGCCGCGCCCGTCCGGTTCGCGCAGCACCGCGATCCGCCAGGCCCCGCGGTCCGCCGGATCACCGCACAGCGAGTACTGCCGCTCGAGTCCCGGCCCGAGCAGCACATCGATGTGGGCGCCCGGTTCCCAGGGCGGGAGTTCGTCACCGAGCGGATGCCGCAGGGTCAGTGCGAGCACACCGTCGGCAACGAACTCCTTCTGCCCGACGACGAGTTCGGTCTCGTACGTGTTCTCGCCGGCCGAACCGGTCACCGCACCCCCTCCACCGGCTTGTCGCCCTCCTCGACCAGCCGGGCCAGGATGCGCCGGGCCGCGAGACCGCCGGCGTCGATGCCGATGCTCAGCTCCTGGTAACCGGGGCGCTCGGAGCCGAGGGTCCGCTGGAGGACGGTGAGCGCGTCGACGTCCTGCATGACGACGGTGTGGTTCAAGTCCCGCATGAAGGCGCTGACATCGTCGTCCGAGCGGGCGAAGTCGCGCGAGACGGCCCAGAAGTCGTACACCCTGCCGTCGCCGGACGGCGTGATGGCGTACGTGATCTCGGTGTGGAAGGCGTCCGGGTCACTGCCGTCCGCCTCGGGCAGGACGCCGGCCGGAGCGATCCTGCTGTGCAGCAGATAGAGGCAGGGCGCGTGGTACTCGATGTCCTGCCAGCGCGTGATGCGGCCCTCGATGCCGGTCGACCGCGCGTAGAAGGGCGGACACGCGGCGTCGCCCATGCGCCGGGAGACGCGCACGATCCCGGCGTCCTCGTCCACCTCGGTGACGATCGGCGTCTCGGCGACCTCGGGTGTGCCGATGTAGCCGCCGTGCAGATACGTCTCGTGCGAGAGGTCGAGGAGGTTGTCGACGAGGAGTCCGTAGTCCGCGTCGATGGGCTCCATGCCGCTGACCGTCGTCCAGTGGGGCGAGTCCATGTGCGGTGCGCGCGGGACGGAACCCGGGTCGGCGAGCGCGGGGTCGCCGATCCAGACCCAGACGAACAGGTCCTGCTCGACGACCGGGTAGGAGGCGACACGGGCGGTGCGCGGTATCCGCTTCTGCCCCGGCACGTACACGCACGCCCCGGTCGGGTCGTAGGTGAACCCGTGGTAGCCGCACACGACCCGGTCGCCGTCGAGCCGGCTCTCCGAGAGCGGGAAACGCCGGTGCACACATCGGTCGGACAACGCGACCACCGCCCCGTCCTCCTCGGTCCGGTAGAGCACGAGCGGCTCACCGAGGACGGTCCGTCCGACGAGCTCACGCCCGATCTCGTAGGTGAAGGCGACGACGTACCACTGGTTCCTGGCGAAGGCGGTGATGTGCGGCATGGCGTTCCCGTCCCTGAGAGCGGGGCACCGTCGCCCCGCGTGCCGTGGTCGGACTCAGCGTCGTGACGTCCGCGACGGGCGGGCAAGGCGGCTTCCGTCAGGCGGAAGGGGTCCGGGAACCTTGTTGCGGGCCGCTTCCGGTGCCCCGGCCCGACCGTTGGTCAAGGCGATGTGTCCGTGGGGCAGTCGAAGCGTTCTCCCGGCCCCCAGTGGGTGGCGTTCCGCGCACCCTGGGAGAGCACTCCGCAGGTCAGGTCCGTGAGCTTGTCGCCCGCGGCGGTGATCTCGCGGATGTGGATCTCCTTGTCCGGCGGGTAGTGGTGATCGCTGTCCAGGGTGATGACCCCGGACTCCCCCACGTAGTCGTGGATTCCGGGATCCTGCAGGCGGGTGATGAGCGCCCTGGGTGAGAAGACCGGGTCCGTCGTGAAGATGGCGTTCATGGCAGCGGAGAGGATTTTGACGGCGTCGTAGCCGAGCGCCGCGTCGTTCTCGGCGGACAGGTGGAAGGCCGCGCCGAACTTCTCCGCGAAGGGTCCGTCGGGCTCCGGAAGGCTGAACTGGTTGTAGAAGAGCTTCAGCGCGTCGTATTCCTGACGCATGAGGCTCGGATGCAGGACCACGTCCGGGGCCGGGCTCTCGGCCAGCACCGGAACGGGGGCGACGCGGGCGCGGCAGGCCTGCGTGGTCTGCATGTCGTCGAAGAGGTCCTCCATGACGCTGGAGCGGCCCGCGTACAGGACGAAGCCGTCGGTGCGGTGGACGAGCGTGCAGGCGGTGCCGGCGATGGCCCGGGTGGAGCGCCCGTTCTCCATCTCGCCGTACTTCACGAGATGGACCGGCCCGGTCGAGCGGTAGGCGGCGTCGAACCGGTGGGCGAGGTCGGCGCTGAAGTAGGTGTCCTTGGGGTCGTAGACGACGACGGCGGCCGGACCGGAGCTGCCGGGGGCCGGTTCCGTCAGAGCGTGCAACTGGGGTGAGTGGCGGGCGAAGGAGGCCATGACCGCGGCGATGCGCGCGTCCACCGGTGAGAGCTGGAAGTAGGACACGGGCGAGTCGCCGTCGATCATGCGCTGACCCGAGACGCCGGTCCCGAGGACCGTGATGCCCCGGGCCCCCAGTTCGATCGCGGCCTGCTGGGACTCGGGGCGGCTCTGGTGGAGACCCATGACGGCCGCGATGTGGTCCTGGTCCGCCCGGTCGACGATCATCCGCGCGACGTCCACGCCACTGTCGTTGTCCTTGTTGAAGCCGCCGCTCGAGCCGTAGTGGAAGTATTCGCCGGCGTTGGCGACGAGCAGGCGTACGGGTACCTGGGCCTTGCGGTGGCTGCTGTTGACGCGCTTCTGCGCGAGCAGCGCGCCGCGCAGGGTCTGGAAGCCGATGGGCGCGGTGCGCTTGGACTCCGAGCCGACGCTCAGCGGCGCGAAGAAGACGATCGTGCGGTACGGCTGGTCCGTGTCCACCCGCGCGTTCTGGCGGCCGAGGACCTTCTCCAGCTTTCTCAGGTCCGACGCGTACTCGCCGTGGGCCAGGTCGCAGCCGTCGTTGCCGTCCGTCAGACCGACGATCTCCCCGTTCTCGACGTGTTGGCAGGAGGCCGCGACACTTCCGTCGGTGACGAGCCCCAGCAACGCCCGGGACAGGACGAGAACGCCTCCGCACAGCATCGCCGCGGCGGTGGCGGCGGCCACCGGGCGCCACCAGTCGCGGACACGGGGACGGCGGAAGTCCACCGCGGTGGGCGGGGGCACCGCCGCTGCCGCCGTGGTGCCGGGCGGAGGGGCGCCCGTCACCGCGGTGCCGTCGTCCGGGGTGCGCGGCAAGGCAAGTACATGCACCGCGTCGGAGGCGTGGCCGGTGATCGCCGCCGAGAACAGCGCGGTCACCTCATGACCCGTCGGGTGCCCGTCGACGGCACTTCTCTGCGTCGGTACGGCCCGAAGCGGTGGACTCGCGGCGTACGAAGGGAGCACGTCGGTGGCGGCGCCCAGCACCAGCAACGGACTGCTTCTGATGTCGCGCGAGACGGCGGCGTACGTGTCCAGGAACGCGCGGCATGCGGATCCGGGGCCGCCCAGGGCCGGCAGGAGCACCACGAAGGGCCATGCGCGCCGGGGGCGGAGGCGACTCCACGCCCGCGGCCGGGCCGCTCCGGCCAGGTCGCGGATCAGCGCGGTGAGGAGGATCTCGCGGACCAGCTCCTCGTCGCGCGACGCCGTGGCCCGCGGGGGTTGCGCCGCCTCGTGTGCCAGGGCGAGCCGGTGACTCACCCGCAGGTGCACCGCCGCCTTGAGGAAGCTCCGGCCGGGCAGGTCCAGCATCCGGCTCACCCACACGTGACGCCGGTCGACGCGCATGCCGTACCAGCGGCGCCACAACCAGGTGGCCACGATGTCCAGGAGGCGAAGCGGAGCGCCCCACCATCCGTTCATGATCTCGCGCAGTTGCGTGAGGGGGATCTCCTCGTGGAACCTTCGGGTGTACGCGTCGCACAGCAGCCGGCGCAGGGCGCGCCGCTGTCCTTCCGCGTCCCTCTCCTGGACGTCGGCGCGCAACACCGCCAGACAGGTGTCGAATTCGGGCAGCCGCAGCCGGCCGGCCCCCGTAGGCACGGAGTCCTTGAGTTGCTCCGCCACCTTCTCCAACAGGAGCAGGTATGGCCCGTCCGCCTGAGCGTCGGCCGGCTCCGGCCACACCTCGTGGACAACGGCATGCGGGGCGAAGCTGGAGACGGGTGCTTCGGCCTCGTCCGGGGAGGACTTGAGGTGCTTCTCGTAGTCCAGCACGAGTTCGGTGAGCGCCGGATCCGGCTCGGCGCCGTCCGTGGCCGCTCCTCCGTCCGGCAGCCGCGCCAGCAGCAGGGCCGGGAGCCGGTGCTCACCGGACCGGTTCCGGCGAGAGGAGCCGGCCCGGCGGTCGGTGACGTGCGGGTCGAGCACCCGGGCGAGCCAGTGGAAGTCGGCGGACACGGTCCGGTGTCGCTCGGCGTCGAGGGGTGGATGCGACAAGTGGAACCTCCAACTGGCATATGTCGCGGGAGCGTTGCGCGAGTCTATGGAGGGAATGGGCGGTTCTGGGGCTTTGTCGCTGGTTGACCGCTAATGAAACGGCGCGTGCGCAGTGCATCCGTATTGCGATCATCCGCACGCCACCTTCCTCGTCCCGGCCGGGCGCACGGATCTCTCCGTGGCCGGATCGGTTCGCCTGGCGTACCGCCGACCTTCACGCCAGGGACAGAGGGCCCTTTCCTGACGTTCGGTGCGCTTGGAAAACTCCTTTCGCGCACGTTCCATCAACTCCGGCCAACGGGCCCGTCAGGACAAGAGGTCACCCAGTCATGCCTCAAGTGAATCGGCGCCGTTTCTTCCAGATCGCGGGCGGGACGGCGGCGTTGACCGCGCTGGCCGGCAGCGTCCAGCGCGCGGCGGCTGTGCCGGCGCATCGTCGTTCGGGCACGATCGAGGATGTCGAGCACATCGTCGTCCTGATGCAGGAAAACCGTTCGTTCGACCACTACTTCGGCTCGATGAGAGGTGTCCGGGGCTTCGGCGACCCCCGTCCGGCGTCGCCGGCCGGCGCCAAGCCGGTCTGGTACCAGTCGGACGGCACCAAGGACGTGCTCCCCTTCCGTCCCGAGATGGACGACCTCGGTCTCGCGTTCATCAAGGACCTCCCGCACGGCTGGAGCGACGGGCACGCCGCGTTCAACAAGGGCAGGTACGACAAGTGGGTGCCCGCCAAGTCGGCCACGACGATGGCGTATCTGACGCGGGAGGACATCCCGTTCCACTACGCGCTGGCCGACTCGTTCACCGTCTGTGACGCGTACCACTGCTCGCTCATCGGCTCGACGGACCCCAACCGCTACTACATGTGGACGGGTCACACGGGCAACGACGGCAAGGGCGGTGGCCCGGTCCTCGGCAACGACGAGGCCGGGTACGGCTGGACGACGTACCCGGAGCGGCTGGAGGCGGCCGGGATCTCCTGGAAGGTGTACCAGGACGTCGGTGACGGGCTGGACGCGAACGGCTCGTGGGGCTGGATAACCGACGCCTACCGGGGCAACTACGGCGACAACTCGCTGCTGTACTTCAACCAGTACCGCAACGCCCAGCCGGGCGACCCGCTGTACGAGAAGGCCCGTACCGGGACCGACGCCCGCAAGGGCGAGGGATTCTTCGACCGGCTCAGGGCCGACGTGCAGGGCGGCACGCTGCCGCAGGTCTCCTGGATCGCCGCCCCGGAGGCCTTCACGGAACACCCCAACTGGCCCGCGAACTACGGCGCCTGGTACATCTCCCAGGTACTGGACGCGCTCACCTCCGACCCCGAGGTGTGGAGCAGGACGGCCCTGTTCGTCACCTACGACGAGAACGACGGTTTCTTCGACCATCTGGTGCCGCCCTTCCCGCCGCAGTCCGCGGCCCAGGGCAAGTCCACGGTCGACGTCGGCCCGGATCTGTACGCGGGCGACGTGAGCCATGCGGCCGGACCCTACGGACTGGGCCAGCGGGTGCCGATGCTCGTCGTCTCGCCCTGGAGCAAGGGCGGTTACGTCTGCTCCGAGACGCTCGACCACACGTCGATCATCCGGTTCATGGAAGCCCGGTTCGGGGTGCGCGAGCCCAACATCTCGCCCTGGCGGCGCGCGGTCTGCGGTGACCTCACGGCCGCCTTCGACTTCACCCACGAGGACAGCGCCCCGGTCACCCTGCCCTCCACCGACGGCTACCGGCCGCCGGACGGCGCCCGCCATCCCGACTATGTCCCCACCCCGCCCGCGAACCCCGCCCTGCCCCGGCAGGAACGCGGCTCGCGCCCGACCCGCCCGCTCAAGTACGCGCTCCTCGTGGACGGTTCGGCCGACACCGCGGCCGGGAAATTCACGCTGACCTTCGGCTCCGGCGCCAAGGCCGGCGCTGCCTTCCTCGTCACCTCCGGGAACCGCACCGACGGCCCCTGGACCTACACCGCCGCCGCGGGCAAGACCGTCTCGGACACCTGGAACTCGGCCTACTCGGGCGGCTCGTACGATCTCACCGTGCACGGTCCGAACGGCTTCCTGCGTTCCTTCAAGGGCGCCAACAGGACGGCGGGACCGGAGATCACCGCCCGCCACACCGGCTGCGACGTGGAGCTCACCTTCGTCAACAAGGGTGCCGCCACGGCGACGCTCCGGCTCACGAACGGCTACGGTGGACCGTCGCAGGCCTTCCGGGTCCGGGCGGGCGCGACCGTGAAGCACACGGTGGATCTGGCGGCGAGCAAGTGCTGGTACGACCTCGGTGTCGTCGTCGACGGACAGCCGGGCTTCCTGAGGCGATTCGCCGGACATGTCGAGAATGGTCGGCCCGGTGTGAGCGACCCTGCACTCATCACGATCTGATGGGTCCACAACCGACCGTTGTCTTCCGGCCATGTCACGGTAGGGTGCCCCGGTGACGACGCATTCGAACACTCCTGCAGGTTGGTACCCGGACCCGAACGGGAAGCCCCAGACACAGCGTTACTGGGACGGCTCGCAGTGGACCGACCAGGAGGCTCCGGCCGGACAGCAGGTGCCGCACCAGGGCACGCCGCCCCTGCAGGCATTCCCCCAGCAGGCCACCGCCCCCGATCCGCGTGTCCAGGGCCAGGTGCAGCGGCAGGCCGGGGTGGCCCCGAGCGGTGTCGGCGGCGGCACCCTGTTCACCGAGCCGGTCCTGGTGGTGAACCAGAAGGCCAAGCTGATCGAGCTGACCAACGAGTACAAGGTCATGGACCAGCAGGGCAACCCGATCGGCTCGGTCACCGAGGTCGGTCAGGGCGTGCTGAGGAAGATCCTGCGGCTGGTCTCCAGCCTCGACCAGTTCCTCACGCACCGGCTGGAGATCCGCGACGCCCACGGGCAGCCGCAGTTGCTGCTGACCCGGCCGGCGAAGATCTTCAAGTCCCGCGTGATCGTGACCCGTCCGGACGGCTCCACCGTGGGTGAGATCGTCCAGAAGAACATGATCGGCAAGATCAACTTCGCGATGAACGTGGACGGCCGGCAGGTCGGCGCGATCAAGGCGGAGAACTGGCGTGCCTGGAACTTCGCGATCGTCGACGAGTCGGAGAACGAGGTGGCCCGGATCACGAAGACCTGGGAAGGCCTCGCCAAGACGATGTTCACGACCGCGGACAACTACGTCCTGCAGATCCACTTCCAGCTCCCGGAGCCGCTGCTGAGCCTCGTCGTCGCGACGGCGCTGACCGTCGACACGGCGCTCAAGCAGGACTCCCGCGGACTGGGCTGACGGACGCGGTAGTACGGACACGGACATACGGAAGGGCGGCCGCGGATCTCTCCGC
>NZ_JBSFZS010000040.1:0-65248 GCF_053600395.1 Streptomyces sp. NPDC005070
GCCCGGCCCGCCGGACCCTGGGCGGGGGAACCCGGACCGGACAGGGACACGAACGGCGTGGTGGAGGTGGACCGCACCGTGAATGCGGTCGGCTATGTCGGCCTGGGCGGAGACAAGGTCCTGATCGGCTGGCCGTTCGCCGGACAACGGGTCACCCTCAGGCTCGACGGCCGGGTCCTGCAGGTCCTCGACGAGCAGCGTGTCCTGCAGGCCACCCTGCCCAGCCCGCTGCCGGCCTCGGCCTGCGGACACCTGCAAGGAAGCCGCCCGGCCGGACCGCCCCCGCAGCTGCCACCGCCCGCCGAACAGATTGCCGAGCGGACCGTCAGCAGCGTCGGCGGCTTCATGGTCGCCGGACAACGCATCCAGCTCGGCCGCGGCTATGCCCACCAGGTCATCACCGCCCACCTGGCCGAAGACGTCATCCGCGTCTTCCACGGCACCGAGCTGATCACCACCGTCCCGCGCGTGACCAGGAAGGAGGTCGTCGTCCGCAAGTCCGGCGAACACCATCGCCGGAAGATCGTCTAGGGCAGACGTCAAGCATCACCCGACGCCAACCCGTCAACCATCAACTGAGACTCGACACGTCCTCAGGGGGCCGCTGTGATCGTTGCGCTGGGTGCTCGCCAGGCGTTGGTGTAGAACGCTGGGTATGGGGAGTGAGCGGCAAGAACGAATGCGGGCGCTGGGGGCGCATCTTCGGGCTCTGCGCGTGGATGCCGGCCTGACGGGTGCCGTGTTGGCGCAGCGGGCTGGGGTGGGTCAGCCGACGGTTTCCAAGGTGGAGAACGGGCGGATGGTTCCCAGCCGTGACGTCCTCGATCGCCTGTCCGGAGCTCTCGGCCTGGACGCTTCTGCTGTAGCGGAGTTGCGGGTGGCTCTCGCCGAAGTTGAGTCGACTCCTTCCGCGGGCGCAGACGAGAACCTGTCGGGCTCGAGCAATTCCGCGGATGCCGTTGTCGACCTGGCGGTGCGCGGGGCCCGGCTGGTTCGGTCCTTCCAGTGCGTGGTTCTGCCGGCCACGCTTCAGAGTGCGGAGTACGCGCGGCACGTCTTTGGGAGCATGCCCGGTGCGGATGCGGCCGAGGTGGGCAAGGCTGTTGCGGCTCGGGTGGAGCGACAGAGTGTCTTGTACGAACCCGGACGGGAATCCGTCTTCGTGGTGACTGAGGGCGTGCTCCGGACGTGGCCCGGCAGTCCGGCCCTGATGCTTGCTCAGCTCGATCGGCTGCTCGCGGTGGAGAGCCTGACCACCGTGCGGTTCGGGGTCCTCCCCTGGGACCGGCCGGTGCCGGTCATGCCGCGACACGGCTTCACCTTGTGCGACCAGGAGACGGTTGTGGTGGAGACCTTCCGGGACGAGCGGGCGGAGAAGGACCCGGACGTGTTCGCGTCGTACGAGGAGACATTCGCCCAGTTCGAGCGTGCGGCTGTCTTCGGTGATGAGGCGCGGGAACTGCTGATGCGGATCATGGGCGATCTGCGAGTCCTGCCTGAGGACGTCACTCCATAGAGGAATAATTCCTCTGAATGCCTAGAAGCTTGGCGCGTCTAGGAATACTCTGCCTGCGTGTTGTCTAGCCCTCTAGACGAGGAGTGTTCCTCTTGCTTGCGAAGTGGTGCCGTCCGTTCCCTGGCCTGCCGCAACAGGTCGCTGAAGCCCGATACTTCGTCGCCGCCCTGATGGAGGCCGAGGGTCCCCGCATGGTGGAGAACGCCGTCCTCATCGTCAGTGAACTGGCGTCCAATGCCGTCCGGCACTCCCGGAGCGGCCGTAAGGGCGGCTGGTTCCTCGTGATCGTCGTCTTCGACGACGATCGGGTGCGCATCGAGGTGATCGACGAGGGAGGCGACGGTAGACCGCAACTGCTCGCCGCCAATGACTGGGAGGAGGAGGGTGGGCGCGGGCTGCTGCTGATGGCGACCTGCGCCAAGGGCTGGGGTGTGAAAGAGCGGGTGCACGGCCGGTCCCTCTGGGCCGAGCTCGCGCGAGCCGGCGCATGATCCCCGTCGGCTTGGCCGACCGCGCGGCGTTCTCTGTGGGTGGCGGGGCGTGAGCCCTCGTGGCGTCCCTGGCTATCGGTCCGGCTTCTATGTGGTTGATTTTCGTACGGGACGGCGTCTCCCGCCCGATCCGTCTAGGGCCCTAGACTCCTGGGGGCGTCTAGGAGGTGTGGGCATGTCGAACGAGTTGCAGCGGATCGCGGCCATCGATGATCCGTATTTGCTGTTGCGCGAGGTCACGACCAGGTTGGCCGACGCGCAGCAGGAAGTTACGGAACTCGCCCGGCTGCGCCGGCGTGTGGTTCAGGACCTGCATGCGCAGGGGCTGTCGTACGCGCAGATTGCCGAAAAGGCCGGCCTGAGCCGCGGGCGGATTCACCAGATCCGGCACACCGGGCCTGCACCGGAGGGTGCCTTCCTTGGTGCGGGCGCCGTCACCGTCATCACCCCGCTGCGGTGGGACGGCGAGAAGAAGCGGCCTGTCGTCGCCATGGCTGACATGAATTCCGGGAAGCGGCTCGAAGAGCTGGCCAAGTCGTACGGGCTCGACGTCAGTTCCGGGCACGTGCAGGTGGGCGGTGAGGTCGACCTCAACCGTGACGGTCTGGTCGTCGTCTGCGGGCCGGGCATGTCTCAGGCAATGAGCGCCCTGTACGCCCAGGATCCCGTTCTTGCCTGGGAGCACCCTGACGGTGAGCCATGGGCTCTGGTGGACCGACGTACCGGTACGTCGTACGGCGCGGGAGCGGACACCGAGCCGTACCGCCCGCATGACGTCGGATATCTCGGCCGACTGCCACGCCCGGACGGGAACGGCTCAGTGCTTGCCATCGCTGGCATTCACACCGCAGGTTCCCTCGGCGTCGTTCATCTGCTTGCCTCCGACCTGAATGGGCTCTGGGGGCAGGTGGGCGAGCGTCACTTCTCGACGCTGGTGGGTGTCGAATATGACCCCGAGACCGACGAACCTAGGTCCGTCGAGCTGCTCTGTCCCCTCTACCTGCACGACGAGGTGACGGAGGCGTGAATGTCGCCCTCGGCTCGAAACCGGCCGAACCGTCGCGGGAGAACGAGGACTTCGCCGCCGCCGCTCCCGGTGCGGCCGTCCTCCTCGACGGGGCTGGCGTGGCCGGGGCGGAGACCGGATGTGTGCACGGCATCGCATGGTTCTCCGCGACCCTGGGCGGCCTGCTGCTGAGCGCTATCACCACGCAACCCGCCCGGCCCCTCGTCGAGTGCCTGGCCGACTCGATTCGGACTGTCCGCTTCCTGCATGAGGACACCTGCGACCTGACCCATCGAGCCAGCCCGACCAGTACGGTCGTCGCCGTCAGGGTAGGCGCGGGATTTCTGGAGTACCTCGTACTCGGTGACTCGACGCTCCTCCTTGCCGACCTGGACGGGAAGACGACCGCCGTCACAGACCAACGCTTGGACGAGGTGGGTAAGCGGCTTCGCGCACCGGTCGACGTGCTGCCCACCGGTTCACCTGAACACGTGGTCGCCTTGGCGGACTACCGCGATGCCCTGACGGGACTGCGGAATCAGCCAGGCGGTTTCTGGATCGTCGGGCCTGACCCGCTGGCGGCCGAGCATGCCTTCACCGGGTCCGTGCCGGTGGAGTCGCTCACCTCGGTGACGCTGTTGAGCGACGGCGCGACGCGACTCGTTGACCTCTTCGAACTCGCCACCTGGCAAGAGACGTTGGCCGCTATCAGGTCGCCCGGTCCCGACGAACTGATCCGCCGTGTGCGGGAAGCGGAGGCAAGCGACCCTGACGGCCGGCGTTGGCCGCGAGGCAAAGTGCAGGATGACGCGACGATTCTGCACTGGGTTCTGTCGTAACGCTGTCCTGTGGATGATGGCGCGGTCAGCGGTGAGGCTCATCGTGGGAACGAGGACTCCTCGCCGACAGCGGCGAGCAGTTCGAACGGGAACTCTCTGTCGGCCTGCCCGATCGTGAGCCCGAGCCAACGGCCGGTGGACGGTATTCGCCACGCCAGCATGTTGACGGCGAGGCCGCACAAGGAAGACAAAGGCTCAGGGGCGGGCTCGGTGTTGGGATAGTCCGGGTCGTCGAGTCCGAGGTACGGCCACAGGTCGACCGCGTTCGGATCGCCCCAACGCTCAGTCAGAGCGTCGGCTACTGCGGTCAGGTCGGCCTCCAGTTCCTGTACTGCTGGATCGACGACTTCGGGGCTTCGGTCCTCCCAGAAATCCTGGGTCGCCCGCAGGATGGCTATGTGGAAGCCGGCCCCGCCCCAGCCGTGTTCCGTCTTCGTGTCCCCCTTCCTCTCGGGGAACTGCTGGGTGATCAGAGTGTCGATGATCGACAACTGGTCAGCAGTGGAGTTTGCGGGCTGGTTCCGGGGCGGCATGGGGATGGAGTGTAGGGCTGGCGGCACATGGGGTGCCGGTAAGAACGCTGTCACCAGCCGCAAACGGCGGTGATCACTCGATGAGGGCGCTGACACGGTTCGCGTACTCGCAGTGGGCCTTGCGCTGGGCCGGGACCGATGCGGTGCCGTCGAGTTACCTCAGGAGTAGAGGTGACGGCACTTTCAAGACAGTCGCAGCCCGGTGAAACGGGGCACCGGGTGCATCGCCCGGGGATGCGGCAAGAACGCTCCGGCATCGGCCGCCGAGAGTTCACGTGCACAAGCAACGGCGCGAAGAAGTGACCCCCGAAACCGGCAGGCGTCTCGACCTCAGGCACTCGGGCCATGGCCCGGCGCGGCGCCTGACAGGCGTGCCCCTCCACGCCGACGGCCGGGCGGATATCCCGGTACGCCTTCCGGTACGCATGACACGAGCCGAGTTTACGAATCTACCGCCCAGTGTTAAATTTGTAGCTATGTCAAAGGTTCCGTCCGCCCAGGTCGTACTCGACAGCGCTTACCGCTGCTTCTGCCGCAACGGCTTCCGCCGCACGACGATGTCCGACATCGTCGAAGAGGCACAGCTGTCGCGTCCGACCGTCTACAAGTACGCCGGGACCAAGGACGCGGCATTCGCCAAGGTCATCCAGGCGAAGCTGGAGCGGGCCTCGGCGGCGGCCGAGGAGGCGGCGCACGCTGCGGTCACACCGGAGGAGAAGGTGCTCGGCGTGCTCGCGGTGAAACTGGACGTCGCCATCCGACTGTGGAGCGACAGCCCCCTGCACGCCTACGAACTGCTGTCCGCCGCCACCGTCCACGCCCCCGAGCTGATCACCGCCTATACGGACCACCTGGCCGAGCTGGTCACCGCGGCCCTGGCCGCGGTCGTTCCCCAGACCGCCCCACAGGCGGCCGGCGTGCTGCTCACGTTCACCCGGGGCCTGGAGGACGACCTGCGCGACGCCGAAACGGCCCGCCGCGACCTCAGGACCGGCGTGCAGATGATCACCCACGGGGCACTGGGCCGCCCCTCCCCCTCAGTCCCCGCCTGACCCGCCAGCAGACCGCAGCCGGAAGGTACCCGTCATGAGCACCACCCCCACCCCCGTCCACTACCGCGACCAGCAGGCATGGCGCGACCTCCAGCAGTTCCTGCCCGCCCGCCTGCGCCTGAGCGACGACACCGCACCCGAGGAGGAGTTCTGGGACTGGCGCGGACACCGCGTCCACCTCGATCGCTACCCGAACCCCGCCGCCAAGGCCAAGATCGTCCTGCACCACGGAGTCGGCACCAACGGACGCCAGATGTCCCTCATTCTCGGCGCCCCGCTCGCACGGCGCGGCTTCGAGACCGTCGCCCTGGACAACCTCGGCTACGGCCTCACCCAGGTCAAGCCGGGCATCACACCCTCCTACGACGACTGGATCGACCTCGTCGTCGACTTCCTCGCCTTTGAGCAGTCCCGCGACGACCGCCCGATCGTGCTCTACGGGCTCAGCGCAGGCGGCATGCTCACCTACCACGTCGCCGCCAAGGCCCCCCGTAAAACCCTCGCCGGTATCGTGGGCATGACCTTCCTAGATCAGCGCAGCCAGCAGGTCCGCGACGAGACCTCCCACGACAAGCTCACCGCACGCGCGGGCGTCCCCTTTATGAGCTTGGCGGCCAGGACCCCGGCCGCCAAGATGAAGTACCCGATGAGCCTGGCCGGCAAGATGTCCGCCCTCGCCAACGACCCGGGCGCCATGAAGGTCTTCATGAAGGACCGCACCTCCGCCGCGAACTGGGTCAGCATCCGCTTCCTGGACCGCTACATGAACTACGTCCCGGCCGTCGAACCAGAGAACTTCGACGCTTGCCCGGTCCTGCTGACCCAGCCCGCCGAAGACCACTGGAGCCCCCACCACCTGAGCCTGCCCGTGCTCTCCCGCATCACCAAGGTCCCCGTCACCACCGTCATGCTGGACAACGCCGGCCACTATCCCCTCGAGGAACCGGGTCTTCAGCAGATGCAGGACGCCATCGCAGACTTCGCCACCAAACACACCACCTGACACGCGCCCGCCCGCGTACGGACCGTCCTGGCCGACGAGGGTGACGTTGCGGCACCGGCCGCCGTCGCAGAAACAGGATGCCGGGGCCCCGGGGAAACCGGCCGTACTGCGTGTAGAACTTCAGCAACACGGCGAAGCCCAGTCGCGTCGCACCGCGCTTGCCGGACACGAGCCCCTACTCGTCCTTCAACAGCGTCCAGTGCTCGACCAGGTCGTCCAGGTCCAAAGGGGTGCGGGCCACGGTTGTCGATCGTCCTCTCGGGGCTCACCCCACGCAGCTGTGCGACCCCGGACTCACCCACGCGAGTGACACCCGCGCAAGATCACCGTCGTTTGCGGCTGGTGACAGCGTTCCTACCGGCACCCCCACATGGGGTGTCGTTCCTCCTCCACTGGCTGATCCGGTTGGCACCTCGGTGATGTGTCCCGACATCTCGTATACCCCCCTAGACAATTGACGGGCCGTCGGCTTACTGTTGTCGTCAACCCCCCTAGACAGTGGGGGGGGGGGCCTCCCTGTGCTGTCTAGGGGGGTATCCAAACAGGCTGGCGTCGGAAGCGGCGTCACAGACTCAGTGAGGTCAACAGAATGCGTGTCATCCCCGTGGACACTTCGGCCGCGACGCTGCTCGTCACCAAGTTGCCCGAGGTGAAGATCAAGGACCGGCAGACGGGCGAGATCGCCGTCGACCCGGTGACCAACGACCGGTTGATGGTCCTGGAGGTGGTGTTCATCGCCCAGGGCGGCTCGGACATGGTCAAGGTGACCGTGCCCACCAAGGGCATCGGCGAGGGCCTGGTCATGGGTACGCCGGTGATCCTTTCCGGCCTGGTCGCAAGGCCGTGGGAGAGCGAGTTCGGTGGTCGCGCCCGGCACGGGATCGCCTACCGGGCCGATGCGGTCATGGCCAACGCCCCCGTCCCGGTGCAGGGCTGAACGCCATGACCGACTCCGTGTGGACTCTGCTCCTGGGGCTGGTGGCCGTGGTCGTGATCCTGCAAGTACTGCGTCACCGGTTACCCGTCGTCTTCTGGTGGCTCATCGGCTATCCGGTCGTCGCGCTGCGCGTGCTCACCACCTACCGCGCCACCATGGACGCGTGCGGCCTGACCGTCCCGGCCTCGGCTGTGCGGCGGGCAACGGCCCGGATGATGGGGCGGGAGGCGTCCCCCGTACCACCGCGCCGGTCGCTTCCTCTGCCCACCGGATCGGGGCTCGTGATGCGACTGCGCATGGCGACCGGGCAGGCTCCGGAAGACTTCACTGCCTCCGCCGATCGGTTGCGCCACGCCTGGGCGGCGCACGCCGTCCATATCCGCCCCACCAAGCCCGGACGCCTCGAATTGCGACTCATCGGCTGGGACGTACTCGCCAACGTGCGTCCCGCCCGGCGCCGGCTCACCGGCGGACCGCTGACTCTGCCTCTCTCCCTGCGGGACGACGGGAGTTGGCACGTACGAGACTTCCGCACCGTGCCGCACGAACTGATCCTCGGCGCCACTCAGTCCGGCAAGTCCGTCTACCTGCGCAACCTGTTGTGCGGTCTGGCCCGGCAACGGGTCGTCCTCGTCGGCATCGACTGCAAGTGGGGCGTCGAACTGGCTCCATTCGCACCCCGGTTGTCCGCGCTTGCCGACACCTCGGACCGTGCGAACGAACTCCTGGACGTGCTCCTGGAGGAGATGGAGGAGCGGTTCAGGCTGATCGGCGTCACCTCCGGATCGGGCCCGGACGCCGTGCTCACCTCCGACGTGTGGGGCCTGCCCGACGCGGTGCGGCCCGTGCCGATCGTGGTCGTCGTCGACGAGGTGGCGGAACTCTTCCTCGCCGCGAGCCGCGATGACGAGAAGCGCCGGGACGCCATGGTTACCAAGCTGATCCGCATCGCCCAGCTCGGCCGCGCCGCCGGCATGTATCTGGAGGTGTGTGGGCAGCGCTTCGGCTCCGAACTCGGCAAGGGCGCCACCATGCTGCGGGCCCAGCTCACCGGCCGCGTCTGCCACCGGGTCAACGACGAGTCCTCCGCGAACATGGCTCTTGCCGACATCTCCCCGGAGGCCGCGCTCGCCGCGACCGGCATTCCCGCGGACCGTCTTGGCGTGGCCGTCGTCGGAGACTCCTCGGGCGGCTGGTCTCGTGCCCGCTCGCCGCACCTCACCCTGGACGACGCCGCAGCCGTCTGCCGCGCCACTGCGGGCCTGGTCCCGGACCTGCCTCGACTCGCCTCCTTCCGGCTGGCCGTCGCTCCGGAGGCCGTGGAGAAGCCCACGCCCTCAACCGCCGCCGCGACTGCCCCGCACCCGGTGACCGAGTAGCGGCACCTCTTCCCCCGGTCGGCGTGACCGCCTCGCGCCGTCTCCCTACCCCTCCCATGCCTCGAACCGGAAGGAGTCCGTGCCGATGCGTGCCTTCCTGGCCCGTGTGGACGCCGTGATCATCCAAGCCGTCATCGCGGGCGCCCTGTCCTTCTCCCACCTGCACGACCTGGCCGAAGCGGCGGGCCAGGGCGGCTGGAAGGCGTGGGCCTATCCCGTCTCCGTCGACCTGCTTCTTGTCGCTGCCTGGCGGCGCATGCGTGAACAGCAACGTGCTGGGCTCCCGGCCGGTGGGTCTCGGCTGTGGTTCCTGGTCGCCCTTGCGGCGTCCCTCGGCGCGAACATCGCCACCGCCGGACTCCTCGACTTGGCCCACGTTCCCGCCCTGCTCCGCGTAGTCGTCGCGGGCTGGCCGGCCGTGGCCTTCTTCGGCGGCACGCTGCTGGCCCACACAGCCCGCACCTCGGATGCCGCTGACCGTAGTGCGTCGACTGGGTCCGAGGTGGGGGGTCGATGCCGCTCGTCCCCACTCCCGCGATCGTCGAACCGACAGTCAGTGACACGGCAGAGCCCATCTCGGCCCTGGAGCCCGCGGCCGATCCGAGCCCGCCGCCCGCGCCCGCCTCGGCCGTCCACCTCCCGCCCGCCCTCGTCGACCGCGCCCAAGCGCTCGCCCGAGAGCTCCGCTCCAGTACCGGCGAACCCGCCGACCCCGACACCGTCCGTGCCCGGCTCGGCCTGCCCGCGTCCATGACGCCGGCCGTCGCCGCGCACCTCTGACCAGGGAGACGCCCGCCATGAACCCGCGCTTCCGCGACGTCCGCCGAATCGGCCCCGTACAAGTCGCCTCATACATCTCCCGGGGCCGAAACCGCCACGTCGCAGCCTGCACCGCCCCGCACTGCGACTTCTCCACCGAGTACGACAGTCGCGCCGCCGCCGAACTTGCCGCCCGCACTCACCGCTGCCGCGCCTGACAGGAGACGACAGACATGCACGTTCCGCTCTGGCTCGCCGTCCTCGCCGTCGGGGTCCTCGGAGTCCGGCTGGCCCACCCGCCGTGGTGGCTCGTCGCCGTGCTCCTTCTCGGCGGCTACCTCGCCGCCGGAAGCTTCCTCGCCCCCGCCATCGGCCCTGTCCTCAAGTAGCCCAACCGCGCAGAAAGGAACCCCGTCCATGTTCAAGCCCAAGTACCCGGCCCTGGATACCGCCCCGGTGCCGTCCGCGGCAGTCCACAGCCCGGCTCCCTTCCAGCGTGTTGCGCAGCCTGCCCCCACAACTGCGGCTTCGAACCGGCCCACGGTGCAGCTCACCCCGGGGAGCGTGCTGGCCCTCGTAGCGGGCGGCTCCGCCGTCGTCCTGGTCGTGGGGGCCGTCCTGGTCTCCATGCTGCTCGCCACCGCGATCACTGCTGCCTCCGTGGCCGTCTGCGCGGTCACCATCCGCTCGATCCTCAAGAGCGACCGCCGCTGATCTCGCTTCGTCCGCGCACTGGTTTGCCCACGATGTCTAGCCCCCTGGACAAGCCAGGCGCTGTCTCGAACTCGTTCCCTCAAGGAGGAACCCGCACATGCGCCCCGAGGCTCCGACCGGAGCCGTCCGCCAACTGGCGACCCTCGCCCAGCACAACGACCTGAGCACCTACGCGCACCAGATCCAACGACTCGGCGGCTGCGAGCAGCCCGTACGGATGGAGGGGCACCGCCTGGACGTCCTCGCCGCCACCGGCGAAATCGTCCGGGAGATCGTCGACCGCGACCTTCCCGCCGGGCAGCTCCTCATCCGTTGCAACAACCGCCGCGCAACCCGTTGTGGAGCCTGCGCCGAGGTCTACCGCGAGGACACCTTCCACCTCGTCACCGCCGGCCTGAGCGGCGGCAAGGGCATCGGTCCCGCGGTCGCCGAACACCCCCGCGTCTTCGCCACCTTCACCGCACCGTCCTTCGGCCTTGTCCACAACCGGCCCGGTGGCGGCCGCTGCCGCTGCGGGCGTCTGCACGTGAACGGAGACGTCGAACTCGGCACCCCGCTGAACGCGGACCGCTACGACTACCGCGCCGCAGTCCTCTGGAACGCCCACGCCGGAGCCTTATGGGCCCGCTTCGTCACGTACCTGCGCCAGCAGCTCGCATCTCGCGCGGGCATCGGCCGCTCGGAGCTGCGCGACTGCCTCAAGGTGTCGTACGCCAAGGTCGCCGAGTACCAGCGACGGGGTGCCGTCCACTTCCATGCAGTGATCCGCCTCGACGGGCCGGACGGAGCCGAGGACACTCCGCCAGCCTGGGCCACCACCCAACTCCTCACCGACGCCATCCGCTCGGCCGCCGCCCTCTCCGAGACGCCCGGCCCGGCCCTGGACGGCCGCGCCCACACCTTCCGCTTCGGCCGCTCGACGTCCGCCCCATCCAGTCTGCCGACTTCACAGGCCCCACCAACCTGAGCAGCCGTGCCGTCGCCGCGTACATCGCCAAGTACGCGACCAAGGGCGCCGAAAGCGCGGGCACCCTGGACCGCCCCATCCGCAACCCCGTCACCGACCTGATCGGCGCCGAAGTCACCGACCACGCCCGGCAGATGATCCTCACCTGCTGGCGCCTCGGGGCCCTGCCCGAACTCGAAGAACTGCGCCTGCGTAAATGGGCCCACATGCTCGGCTTCCGCGGCCACTTCTCCACCAAGTCCCGCGCTTACTCCGTCACCCTCGGCTCCCTCCGCCAGGAGCGCGCCGACCACAACGAAGCCCTCACCCGCGAACGTGCCGCCGAGGCGGGCTACCCGCTTCCCGAGCCGGACACCGTCCTCGTGCTCTCGCACTGGCGCTTCGCCGGCACCGGCCTGACCGCCGCCGAGTCCTGGTTTGCCACTGTCCGACCCAAGACGTCAGGTCCGGACGAGGGAGTACCCGCATGAGCGAGCGTCATCTCTCCGTCGACCAGGTAGCCGAGCTGCTCGGTACCTCGGTCCGCTTCCCACGGCGGTTGATCGAGGAGCGCCGCATCCGGTACGTGAAGGTCGGCCGACATGTGCGCATCCCGGAGAGCGCGGTCGAAGAGTTCATCCGGTCCCGCACCGTGCAGCCGCTGAGGCGGTCTCGTCCCCGCTATGGGAGGGCCGCCTGATGGCCAACAGCAAGGGCAGGCGGCGCCGGTTCGGTGCAATTCGGCGGCTCAAGTCCGGTCGCTATCAGGCCCGTTATCCAGGGCCTGATGGGGTGATGCGTCCGGCGCCGTTCACCTTCGAGACGACGGCGGACGCGGACGACTGGCTTGCCGAGAAGCAGACCGAGATCCGTCGGGGGGAGTGGCGTGACCCCGAGGTGGGAGCCGTGAGTTTCCGCGCCTACGCGGACAAGTGGGTCGAGGAGCGGGAACTCGCCCCGCTGACCCAAGATCTCTACCGGTACCTCCTCGACAAGCACCTCTTCGCCTTCGCCGAGTCGGACTTGGACGAGATCACCGCACCTCGCGTCCGCGAGTGGCGCACCGAGCGGCTGCGGGCCACCGGTGCCAAGACGATCACCGCCAAGGCATACCGGCTCCTCAAAGCAATCATGGAAACGGCCGTTGACGACGAGCTGATCCAGCGCAACCCGTGTCGGATCAAGGGCGGCGGCAAGGAGAAGGCCGTCGAGCGGCCCATCGCGACCGTCCCCCAGGTCGACGCCCTCGCCAACGCCGTCGGGATGCGCTGGCGCCTCATGGTCTACCTCGGCGCCTACGGCCCGATGCGGCCGGAAGAGCTGGCCGGCCTCCGGCGCCGAGACGTCGACCTCGACGCCCTGCGCATTCGCGTCCGTCTCGCCGAGCCGGAGCGGATGAACGGGCGCCGCGTGCAGGGGGAGACCAAATCCGAGGCCGGTACTCGGACCGTCGTCCTTCCCGCGTTCCTCCGGCGTGAGCTGCGCTGGCACCTGGAGTCGTACGCCGAGGAGGGGCCAGACGGTCTGATCTTCGTCGGGGAGAAGGGAGCTCCCTTCCGGCGCAGTACCTTCGGCACGAAGTGGAGAAAGGCACGGGCGTTGGTCGGCATGCCGGAGGGCTTTCGCTTCTACGACCTGCGCCACACTGGGCACACCCTGTCCACGCGCTCCGGCGCGACGCTCAAGGACACGATGGTGCGGGCCGGTCAGTCCTCGGAGCGGGCAGCGCTGATCTATCAGCACTCCGACGATGATCGACAGCAGGAAGTTGCTGCCGGGCTCGACGCGACCGTCCGCAGGGCGCGCCAGGGAGTGCAGGAAGCTGCTGCCGTGCCAGTAGAGGACACCGATGATCCAGACGAACACCGTTCTGGCACGGATCTGGCACGCGGCGAGTAGTCACAGCGGACAGCAAAAAGGCCCGGGTCGATGACCTGGGCCTCTGTCATG
Organism: Streptomyces sp. NPDC005070; assembly: GCF_053600395.1. NCBI lineage: Bacteria > Bacillati > Actinomycetota > Actinomycetes > Kitasatosporales > Streptomycetaceae > Streptomyces > Streptomyces sp. NPDC005070. The sequence goes on from NZ_JBSFZS010000040.1 coordinate 13,126, forward strand.
GAGCGGGTGACGAGAATCGAACTCGCACTCTCAGCTTGGGAAGCTGATGTTCTACCACTAAACTACACCCGCGTAAGACGCCGGTTGGGCCGGTGTCCGAATGCTCGCTCACTGTACCTCATGCCCGGATCCCGGCGTCGAAGCCGCGGGGCCGGTTCGCGTCACGGAGCGTGGATGCGGCTGCGGGGGGCCGGAGTTGGGGCGTACGGTGGGGGCGTTGAAGTGGGTCCGGGTGGGGGCGGAGTGCCGCCTGGAGAGCCGTCCCTTTCATCCCGTAATGTGGCGTTCGTGGTCAGGGCATCAGCCTGACGCGGCTCTTGGGAAAGGGACTCTGGGACTTGATGGAGCGCACCGTCGTCCGTTGTGCCGAGGGGCACGTGTTCAGTACCGCTTCGTTCCCGATGCAGCAGGCCGAGCGGCTCGGCCCCGGCCGGCTGCTCCGGTGTCCACGGTGTGCCCGGCTCCGCAGTGTGGTGCCGGTGACCCTGGAGAGGGCAGGGACGGAGCAGTAGTAGGGGAAGCAGTACGGGCGCGCGGTGCCGCACGATTGTGGTGGCTCCGCGCGCCGTGCGTATCCTCAGGACGTGCTTCTCTCAGACAAGGACATCCGGGCCGAGATCGACGCCGGGCGGGTCCGGATCGATCCCTACGACGAATCCATGGTGCAGCCGTCGAGCATCGACGTGCGGCTCGACCGCTACTTCCGGGTGTTCGAGAATCACCGCTACCCCCACATCGACCCTGCGGTCGAGCAGGCGGATCTGACGCGGCTCGTCGAGCCCGAGGGTGACGAGCCGTTCATCCTCCACCCCGGAGAGTTCGTTCTCGCCAGCACGTACGAGGTCATCTCGCTGCCCGGCGACCTCGCCTCGCGGCTCGAGGGCAAGAGCTCGCTGGGACGGCTGGGCCTGGTCACCCACTCCACCGCGGGGTTCATCGACCCCGGGTTCTCCGGGCACGTCACCCTCGAGCTGTCCAACCTCGCGACCCTGCCGATCAAGCTGTGGCCGGGGATGAAGATCGGGCAGCTCTGCATGTTCCGGCTCAGCTCGCCGGCCGAGTTCCCCTACGGCAGCGAACGGTACGGCTCCCGCTACCAGGGCCAGCGCGGGCCGACCCCCTCGCGGTCCTTCCTGAACTTCCACCGCACTCGGGTCTGAGGCGATGACCGTGTCTCCCGCCCGCGAGAACCTCACCTATGAGGGGTTCGGCGTCGCCGTGCGCGAACTCGCCCAGACCATCGCCGACGACGGGTACGAGCCCGACATCGTGCTGTCGATCGCCCGTGGCGGTGTCTTCGTCGCGGGCGGGCTCGCCTACGCCCTCGACTGCAAGAACATCCACCTGGTGAACGTCGAGTTCTACACGGGGGTGGGGACGACGCTGGAGATGCCGGTGATGCTCGCCCCCGTCCCCAACGCGATCGACTTCTCCGACAAGAAGGTCCTGATCACCGACGACGTCGCCGACACGGGCAAGACGCTCAAGCTCGTGCACGACTTCTGCGTCGGCGAGGTCGCCGAGGTCCGCAGCGCCGTGATCTACGAGAAGACCCAGTCGCTCGTGAAGTGCGAGTACGTCTGGAAGCGCACCGACGAGTGGATCAACTTCCCGTGGAGCGTCGAACCGCCCGTCGTCCGGCGGGCCGGGCAGGTCCTCGACTCGTAGGCCACGGTTCGCGGAACTGAGAAAGAGGGGCTCCCGGCGGTGTGCCGGGAGCCCCTCTTTCTCAGTTCCGGGCGGGTGTGTGGGCCGCCCGCGGCGTCAGAACGTGCCCAGCTTGATGATCGACAGGATCGCGATGAGCTGGATGGAGGACGCGGCGAGGGCCTTCGGCCAGGGGAGGTCGTGGGACTTGCCGACCATCAGGGTCAGCAGAGCGCCCGCGGCGACCCAGGTGATCCAGCCGAGGAGCTTCACGAAGGACGCGTCGCCGCCGAGGAACATGGCGAAGAGCAGGCGCGGGGTGTCCGTGATGGACATGATCAGCATGGAGAGGCCGACGGTGGGCTGCCAGGCCCCGTCGCCGCCGAGCTGGCGGGCCAGGGTGTGGGTGACCACGCCGAGGACGAACGTGCTGAGCACGAGGGCGACAGCGGTCGTCAGGACGATCGGGACGGCGTTGGAGAGGGTCGCGGTGATGGCGTCCTCGCGGGCGCCGTCGAAGCCGAAGACCGCGATCAGACCGTAGAGGAACGTCACGATCAGGGCCGGGGCCCACATCGTGTAGTCGCGCATCTGGAGGAAGGTCCGGTTGGGGGCCGTCACTATGCCCTTGAGCAGGTCCTTCCAGTGCAGCCGGGGGCCGACCGGCGGTGCGGCCGCCTGGCCCGCCCGGTAGACGTCCCCCTGGTTGTAGGGGTCCTCGCCGATCGAGAAGGCCTGCGTGTGGCCGGGGCTGTTCGCGGCGTACGGGTCCGGGTTTTGCTGCGGGTGCCCGTCGCCGAAGTACTCCGGCTCGCCGCGCCCGCCGTCGTACCCGCCGCCCTGTCCGCCGCCCTGGGGCCAGCCGCCCTGCTGTCCGCCGGGGTAGGGCTGACCGCCCTGCTGCTGCCCGCCGTACGGCTGCTGTCCGCCGTACTGCGGCTGCGACGGCGCGCCCGGGTAGCCGTACGGCTGCTGCCCGCCTCCCCGGGGGGACTGCTGTCCACGTCCCTGGGAGGACTGTCCGTACGACGGTTGTTGTTGCGGTCGCCCTTGCGGTGCACGGTTGTCCCGGCCGCCGCGTCCGATCCTGAATCCAGCCACGTTATCGAACGTACCTGGTCCCGAAGAGTGACGTGCGGGAGCCGGGGCACCAGGCCCGGCATTGGGGCCGAGCTGTGACATCCCCTAAGGGGCGCCACGGACGGGCCTCCAGGGGACGGATGTTCGACGAATGGGCGTGCGGAGGGGCCGCCCGGGCAGGGCGGCCCCTCACGGCGATCAGTCGGCGAAGACGGCGCCGAACTGCGGGGTGCCCGACGTCGAGACGCCCGAGGCGCTCGGCGAGACGGTGCGGGAGCCGGTCGTGGTGATCTTGCTGCCGTTCGAGGGGAGATACGTGACCGCGCCGTTGCCGGCGTTCTCGTACGAGCCGACGATCAGGTCGGCGTGGCCGTCGCCGGTGACGTCGTCGAGCTTGACGTCCGCGCCGAACAGGTCGCTCTTCTCGTCGTTGCCGGGAACGCCCGCCGTGCTCTGCGCGAACGCCTGGGTGCCGGTGGAGACGTTGATGCCGGCCGCGGAGCCGTACAGGACGGTGACCATGCCGGTGTTGGTGACGCCGTCGATGTCCTCGTTCGGGGCCGAGACGACCAGGTCCTGGTAGCCGTCGCCGTTGACGTCGCCCATGTCCAGGTCCCAGCCGAAGGCGTCGCCCTTCTCCGAGGTACCCGGGACGCTGCCGCTGTTCTGCGTGACCCCGGTCGTGCCGGCCGGGCCGGACGCCGAGCCGTAGGTGATGTTCACCTTGCCGCCGTTGGCGGAGTCCGGGACGGGGGTGCCGTCGTTCAGGGTGGAGTCCCAGCCCGCGCCGCTGACGATGTCGCCGAAGCCGTCGCCGTTGATGTCGCCGATGCCGGTGACGATGCCGGGCTTGAGGGCCTTGGCGGACGCCACGCTCAGACCGCTCGCCGTTCCGGGCACGTAGTAGTTCGTGTTCCAGCCGTCGTCGGTCTGTGTCTCGAAGCCGTCGACGATCAGGTCGGTCCTGTGGTCGCCGTTCACGTCGCCCGCGGTCAGGCTGAGCGGGCCGTAGGGGTTGTCGTTGGTGCCCGACTGGATCGGGGGCTTGATCGTCGTCCGGGCGCCGGGGGTGCCGGCCGTGGTGAAGCCGCCCTTGTAGACGTAGATCGTGCTCGCCGAGCTGCCGACGGCGAGGTCGGCCTTGCCGTCGCCGTCGAAGTCGCCGGCGGCCAGGTCCTTGCCCCAGTAGTCGTGCGAGGAGGGGGCCGGGTCCGGGACGTCGACGCCCTTGCCGGTGAGACCGCTCGCGGAGCCCCAGAGGATGGCGAGGCCGCCGCCGTTGGTGTCGGTGCCGACCTTCTCCGAGGGGGAGGCGACGGCGAGGTCGTCGTACCCGTCACCGTTGAAGTCCGCGTACGCCGACTCGGCGCCGAAGGCGTCGCCGGCCTCGGCGGTGCCGGGCACGCCGGTGGTGTTCTGGCTGATCGTGGAGCGCTTGGCGGACGACACACCGGTCGTCGTGCCGTAGAGGGCGACGATCTGGCCGGCGCCCGCGTGGCCGCCGACGTAGGCGCCGTGGGCCGAGAGGGCCACATCGCCCTTGCCGTCGCCGTTGAAGTCGGCCTGCGGGACGGTGGTGGAGTCCGCGGCGGTCGCGGTCGCGGCCGAGAAGGTCAGAAGACCGCCCGTCAGAGCGGCGGCCGTCGCCGTCGCGAGGGCGAGACGCACGTGACGCGGGCGAAGCGGGTGACGCATGAGCATGCGGGATTCTCCTGCGGCATGCGGGGACGCTGGGCGCGCGTCCCCTGTCAATGGGGAGCCGACCGTCTGCGTTTGCCTGGAGTTGTACGGCAGTTCACCGACCGATCGACGAACAGGAGACCGCCGATGGCGGGCAAGGGTTGTACGTGAGTTCGGTTGTTTCCGCGGCCGGGCGCGAGGCGGACGAGGGCCCGGACACGGCGACACCCCCGTGCTCCGCGGAGCACGGGGGTGTCGGTCGTACCGATCCGGATCGGGCCGGTCGGCTGTGCCTGACGGCCGGGTCAGGCGGCTGTTCAGACAGTCGTGCCGGACGGTCGTCCGGACGGGCCGGGACGGCTACTTCACCGGTTCCGGTTCCGGCGCGCTCTCCGACTCGGCCGCGCCCGCCGGCGGCTCTTCCTCGACCGGCGTCCTGACGGATTCGAGCAGGAGCTGGGCGACGTCGACGACCTGGACGGACTCCTTGGCCTTGCCCTCGTTCTTCTTGCCGTTGACCGAGTCGGTCAGCATGACGAGGCAGAACGGGCAGGCGGTGGAGACGATGTCGGGGTTCAGCGACAGAGCCTCGTCGACACGCTCGTTGTTGATGCGCTTGCCGATCCGCTCCTCCATCCACATCCGCGCACCGCCGGCGCCGCAGCAGAAGCCGCGCTCCTTGTGGCGGTGCATCTCCTGCTGACGCAGGCCGGGGACGGCGGACATGATCTCGCGCGGGGGCGTGTAGACCTTGTTGTGGCGGCCCAGGTAGCACGGGTCGTGGTACGTGATCAGACCCTCGACCGGGGTCACCGGCAGCAGCTTGCCCTCGTCGATGAGGTGCTGGAGCAGCTGGGTGTGGTGGATGACCTCGTAGTCGCCGCCGAGCTGCGGGTACTCGTTGCCGATGGTGTTGAGGCAGTGCGGGCAGGTGGCGACGATCTTCTTCGCCGACCGCGGCTTCTTGGTGGACTCGTCCTCGTCGTCCTCGCCGAAGGCCATGTTCAGCGCCGCGACGTTCTCCATGCCGAGCTCCTGGAACAGGGGCTCGTTGCCGAGGCGGCGGGCGGAGTCACCGGTGCACTTCTCGTCGCCGCCCATGATCGCGAACGTGACGCCCGCCATGTGCAGCAGCTCCGCGAAGGCCTTCGTGGTCTTCTTGGCCCGGTCCTCCAGGGCGCCGGCGCAGCCGACCCAGTAGAGGTACTCGATCTCGGAGAGGTCCTCGATGTCGCGGCCGACGACGGGGATCTCGAAGTCGACCTCCTTGGTCCACTCGAGGCGCTGCTTCTTGGCCAGACCCCAGGGGTTGCCCTTCTTCTCCAGGTTCTTGAGCATCGTGCCCGCCTCGGACGGGAACGCGCTCTCGATCATCACCTGGTAGCGGCGCATGTCGACGATGTGGTCGATGTGCTCGATGTCGACCGGGCACTGCTCGACGCAGGCGCCGCAGGTGGTGCAGGACCACAGGACGTCGGGGTCGATGACGCCGTTCTCTTCCGCGGTGCCGATCAGCGGGCGCTCGGCCTCGGCGAGGGCGGCCGCGGGAACGTCCTTGAGCTGCTCCTCGGACGCCTTCTCCTCGCCCTCCGCGGTCTTGCCGCCGCCGGCCAGCAGGTACGGGGCCTTGGCGTGCGCGTGGTCGCGCAGCGACATGATCAGGAGCTTGGGGGAGAGCGGCTTGCCCGTGTTCCAGGCGGGGCACTGCGACTGGCAGCGGCCGCACTCGGTGCAGGTGGAGAAGTCGAGCAGGCCCTTCCAGGAGAACTGCTCGACCTGGGAGACACCGAAGACGTCGTCCTCACCGGGGTCGGTGAAGTCGATGGCCTTGCCGCCGGAGGTCATCGGCTGGAGGCCGCCGAGGGCGGTCCCGCCGGTCGCCTCGCGCTTGAACCAGATGTTCGGGAACGCCAGGAAGCGGTGCCAGGCCACGCCCATGTTGGTGTTGAGCGAGACCACGATCATCCAGATGAACGAGGTGCTGATCTTCACCATGGCGGTGAGGTAGATCAGGTTCTGCAGGGTGGCGACGCCGAGCCCCTTGAAGGCCAGGACCAGCGGGTACGAGGCGAAGTACGCGGCCTCGTAGTGCTCCACGTGGTGGATGGCGCCCTCGAGACCGCGCAGCACGTAGATGGCGAGGCCGATGGTGAGGATGACGTACTCGACGAAGTACGCCTGGCCGGCCTTGGAACCCGCGAAGCGGGACTTGCGGCCCGGGCGGGACGGCAGGTTCAGCAGGCGGATCGCGATGAGCACGGCGATGCCGAGGATCGTCATCACGCCGATGAACTCGATGTACAGCTCGAACGGCAGGAAGCCGCCGATGACCGGCAGCGTCCAGTCGGCCTGGAAGAGCTGGCCGAAGGCCTGGGCGAGGGTCGGCGGCAGGGTAAGGAAGCCGATCGCCACGAACCAGTGGGCGAAGCCCACGATGCCCCAGCGGTTCATCCGTGTGTGGCCGAGGAACTCCTTGACCAGCGTCACGCTGCGCGCGTAGGGGTTGTCGTTCCGGGTACCGGCCGGGACCGGCTGGCCCAGTTTGAAGTACCGGACGAACTGACCGATGGCGCGTGCGAGCAGCGCAACGCCGACCACGGTCAGGACCAGCGACACAATGATCGCGGCGAGTTGCATTCGGGGGCTCCTCGGGCCTGCGAGGTGTTCTCCGAGGGTGACCTCGAAGGTGATTACTAAGCGGTAACTTATGCAGTCCGTCTGAGACTACCCACTTCCTTCGCCGCACTGTAGTCAGCACCGCGGTGATCTGCGTCGCTGAGGGAAGCCTGAGCGGGCGCCCGGGACGCGGGCACACGGTGCGGTTCGCCCGGGGTCGACAGGACACGTAAACCCGATCGTGTTATTCACCCAATACTGTGACAACTACCCCTAAATTGGCGAGGTGCTGTACGGAATCACGGCCGCCACCGCCGCTCTGCTCCTGACCGCCACGCTCGTCGCGCTGCTGCGGTCGCTCTCCCTGCGCCTCTGCCCGGCCGGCGGGAGGGGGCTTCCCGCACGCCGGGCGAAACCGCGGGCCCCCGGGAAGGCCCGGCCGGTCCCGCTCCTCGGCGGGGTCGCCGTGGCCGCCGCGACGGCGCTCGTCGGCTGGGCCGGGGACTGGACCGGTGCCGCCCCGCTGGGGCCGGACACCGGCCGGCTGCTGGTCGCCGCGATCGCGATCGCCCTGCTCGGCCTGGCCGCCGATCTGCTGCCCGTACCCCCGGTGGTGTGCGGGGCGGGGGTCGCCGTCGCCGCCGCGCTCACCGCCCCCTACGACGAACTGGGCCTGCCCGCCGGACTGCTGGCGGTGGCCTGGACCGTCCTCGTCACGCACGCCTTCCGCTCGCTGGACCACGCCGACGGGGTGGTGGGAACGGTCGGTGTCATCACCGCGTTCGCCCTCAGCGGGTGTGCGGCAGCCGAGCTCATGGACGGGCTAGCGGCGCTGCTCAGCGTGCTGGCCGCCGCCCTCACGGGCTTCCTGATGCACGGATGGCCCCCGGCCCGGATCGCCCCGGGGCGGTGCGGGTCGCTGTTCGCCGGCTTCCTGCTGGCCTCCGCGGTCGTCCGGGTGCACGCCGAGCGGCCCGCCGTGCCCGGCCTGGCGGCAGCCTTCGCGCTGACGGCCGTGGCCACCGCGGACGCCGTCCTGGTCCTGGTGTCGCGGCGGCGTGCGGGGCGGCCGCTGCTGCGTCCGGCACCGGACCATCTGGTGCACCGGCTGCGGCGGGCGGGGCTCACTCCGCAGGGGGTCCTGGTCGTGACGGGTCTCGCGGCGTTCGCGGCTGCGCTCGTGGGGCTGTGCATCGACCTCGGATGGCTGGGGGCGGGAGCCGCCTGGTGGGTGGCCGGTGCCGTGGCGGCGGTCGCCGTCGTGGGGGCCGTACGTCCCGGGGTGCGCCCGCGCCGTGCTCATCCGCATGCGATCCCCGCCCCCGGGGGACCCGTCCCGAGGGTGCTCGGGCGTCCTGGGCGTCCCCGTCCGGAGGCTCCCGGGGCCGTAAAGGTTCACTGACACAGCGAGAAAACCGCAGGTCAAAGGCTCCATGCGTGTAAGGAACGGATAAGAGTTGAGCCCCCACGACTCAGGTCTGTTGACCGGGAGGCGGACGTCGTGCACACTTGAGTCCGTTCCACTCAAGTCATTGCTGGAGGAATCGAAATGGCACGTGCGGTCGGCATCGACCTGGGCACGACTAACTCCGTCGTCAGCGTTCTCGAAGGCGGCGAGCCCACCGTCATCACCAACGCCGAAGGCGCCAGGACCACGCCGTCCGTCGTCGCCTTCGCGAAGAACGGCGAAGTGCTCGTCGGCGAGGTCGCCAAGCGCCAGGCGGTGACCAACGTTGACCGGACCATCCGTTCGGTGAAGCGTCACATGGGCACCGACTGGAAGATCGAGCTCGACGGCAAGAGCTTCAACCCGCAGCAGATGAGCGCCTTCATCCTGCAGAAGCTGAAGCGCGACGCCGAGGCGTACCTGGGCGAGAAGGTGGCCGACGCGGTCATCACCGTCCCGGCGTACTTCAACGACTCCGAGCGCCAGGCGACGAAGGAAGCCGGTGAGATCGCCGGTCTCAACGTCCTTCGTATCGTCAACGAGCCCACCGCGGCCGCGCTCGCGTACGGCCTCGACAAGGACGACCAGACGATCCTCGTCTTCGACCTCGGTGGCGGCACCTTCGACGTGTCGCTCCTGGAGATCGGCGACGGCGTCGTCGAGGTGAAGGCCACCAACGGTGACAACCACCTCGGTGGTGACGACTGGGACCAGCGCGTCGTCGACTACCTGGTGCAGCAGTTCCGCTCCGGCCACGGCGTGGACCTCGCCAAGGACAAGATGGCGCTCCAGCGTCTGCGCGAGGCCGCCGAGAAGGCCAAGATCGAGCTGTCCTCGTCCACCGAGACCTCGATCAACCTGCCCTACATCACGGCTTCCGCCGAGGGCCCGCTGCACCTGGACGAGAAGCTCACGCGCGCCCAGTTCCAGCAGCTGACGGCCGACCTTCTGGAGCGCTGCAAGACGCCGTTCCACAACGTCATCAAGGACGCCGGCATCCAGCTCTCCGAGATCGACCACGTCGTTCTCGTCGGTGGCTCCACCCGCATGCCCGCCGTCGCCGAGCTCGTCAAGGAGCTGACCGGCGGCAACGAGGCCAACAAGGGCGTGAACCCGGACGAGGTCGTCGCCATCGGCGCCGCCCTCCAGGCCGGTGTCCTCAAGGGTGAGGTCAAGGACGTCCTGCTCCTCGACGTGACCCCGCTGTCCCTCGGTATCGAGACCAAGGGAGGGATCATGACCAAGCTCATCGAGCGCAACACCACGATCCCGACCAAGCGGTCCGAGATCTTCACGACGGCCGAGGACAACCAGCCGTCCGTGCAGATCCAGGTCTACCAGGGCGAGCGCGAGATCGCGGCGTACAACAAGAAGCTCGGTATGTTCGAGCTGACCGGTCTGCCGCCGGCCCCGCGCGGTGTCCCGCAGATCGAGGTCGCCTTCGACATCGACGCCAACGGCATCATGCACGTGACCGCGAAGGACCTCGGCACGGGCAAGGAGCAGAAGATGACCGTCACCGGCGGCTCCTCGCTGCCGAAGGACGAGGTCGACCGCATGCGCCAGGAGGCCGAGAAGTACGCGGAGGAGGACCACGCCCGCCGCGAGGCCGCCGAGACCCGCAACCAGGGCGAGCAGCTCGTCTACCAGACCGAGAAGTTCCTCAAGGACAACGAGGACAAGGTCCCGGGCGACATCAAGACCGAGGTCGAGGCCTCCATCGAGGAGCTGAAGGCCGCGCTCAAGGGCGAGGACAGCGCCGAGATCCGCACCGCCACCGAGAAGGTCGCCGCGGTCTCGCAGAAGCTCGGCCAGGCCATGTACGCCGACGCCCAGGCCTCCCAGGCCACCGGCGGCGATGCCCACGGCACCGAGGCCCCGAAGGCCGACGACGACGTCGTCGACGCCGAGATCGTCGACGAGGACCGCCGGGACGGTGCCGCGTGACGGAGGAGACCCCGGGCTTCGAAGAGCAGCCCGACGTCCCTTCCGGCGCCACCTCTGACGACGCCGAGCCGCAGACCGCCACCCCCTCTGCGGAGGGGGCGGCGGCCCCGGACGGGGACGCAGCAGCACAGTTGACCGGCCTGACGGCCCAGCTGGACCAGGCACGCATGGCGCTCTCGGAGCGCACCGCGGACCTCCAGCGGCTCCAGGCCGAGTTCCAGAACTACCGCCGCCGTGTCGAGCGCGACCGGATCGCGGTCAAGGAGGTCGCCGTTTCGAGCCTCCTGACCGAACTCCTGCCCGTGCTCGACGACATCGGCCGCGCGCGGGACCACGGCGAGCTCGTCGGCGGATTCAAGTCCGTCGCCGAATCGCTGGAGACCGTCGCGGCGAAGATGGGGCTCCAGCAGTTCGGCAAGGAGGGCGAGCCCTTCGACCCGACGATCCACGAGGCTCTGATGCACTCGTACGCACCGGACGTCACAGAGACGACGTGCGTGGCGATTCTGCAGCCGGGGTATCGCTTCGGCGAACGCACCATCCGCCCCGCGCGGGTGGCCGTCGCCGAACCGCAGCCCGGGGCGCAGACGGTCAAGGCCGAGGATTCGGCCGAGGCGGCGGACGACAAGGAGAGCGGTGGCCCGGACGAGGGCTGAGCTTGAACGGACGAGGAAGGAGGGACGTCGGGGATGAGCACCAAGGACTTCATCGAGAAGGACTTCTACAAGGTCCTCGGCGTCCCCAAGGACGCCACCGAGGCCGAGATCAAGAAGGCGTACCGGAAGCTCGCCCGCGAGTTCCACCCGGACGCCAACAAGGGCAACGCCAAGGCCGAGGAGCGCTTCAAGGAGATCTCCGAGGCGAACGACGTGCTCGGCGACCCCAAGAAGCGCAAGGACTACGACGAGGCACGCGCCCTCTTCGGCAACGGTGGCTTCCGGCCGGGTCCCGGCGCGGGCGGCGGCAACTTCAACTTCGACCTGGGCGACCTCTTCGGAGGCGGCGCCCAGGGCCAGGGAGCGGGAGGGGCCGGCGGCTTCGGCGGCGGCATAGGTGACGTCTTCGGGGGCCTGTTCAACCGCGGCGCCACCACGGGCACGCGTACGCAGCCCAGGCGCGGCCAGGACATCGACACCGAGGTCACTCTCTCCTTCACGGAGGCGGTGGACGGCGCGACCGTTCCGCTGCGCATGACCTCACAGGCGGCCTGCAAGGCCTGTTCGGGCACCGGCGACAAGAACGGCACACCGCGCGTGTGCCCGACCTGTGTCGGCACCGGGCAGGTGGCGCGGGGCTCCGGGGGCGGTTTCTCGCTCACGGATCCCTGCCCGGACTGCAAGGGCCGGGGCCTGATCGCGGAGCACCCCTGCATGGAGTGCGCGGGCAGCGGGCGGGCCAAGTCGTCCCGCACGATGCAGGTCCGGATTCCCGCGGGCGTCAGCGACAACCAGCGGATCCGGCTGCGGGGCAAGGGCGCGCCTGGCGAGCGGGGCGGCCCGGGCGGCGACCTGTACGTCACCGTCCATGTGGACGCCCACCCGGTCTTCGGCCGCAAGGACGACAACCTCACCGTCACCGTGCCCGTCACTTTCGCGGAGGCGGCGCTGGGCGGCGAGGTGAAGGTGCCGACGCTGGGCGGCCCGCCGGTGACGCTGAAGCTGCCGCCGGGCACGCCCAACGGACGGACCATGCGCGCCCGGGGCAGGGGTGCGGTCCGCAAGGACGGTACGCGGGGCGACCTCCTGGTCACCGTCGAGGTGACGGTCCCCCAGGACCTGTCCGGCAAGGCTCGTGACGCGCTGGAGGCGTATCGCGAGGCGACCGCGGGTGAGGATCCGCGGGCGGAGCTGTTCCAGGCCGCGAAGGGAGCATGACGGAGCCATGGACACGACCGGTCGTCGACGCAACCCCTATGAACTGACCGAGGAGACCCCGGTCTACGTCATCTCGGTGGCGGCCCAGCTCTCCGGGCTGCACCCGCAGACCCTGCGTCAGTACGACCGGCTCGGTCTGGTCTCTCCCGACCGCACCGCCGGCCGGGGCCGGCGCTACTCGGCCCGCGACATCGAACTGCTGCGCACCGTGCAGCAGTTGTCGCAGGACGAGGGCATCAACCTCGCCGGCATCAAGCGCATCATCGAGCTGGAGAACCAGGTGGCCGCGCTCCAGTCCCGCGTCGCGGAGCTGGAGTCGGCCCTGGACGGCGCGGCGGTCGCCATGCAGCAGCGCGAGGCCGCCGTGCACGCCTCCTACCGGCGTGACCTGGTCCCGTACCAGGAGGTCCAGCAGACGAGCGCCCTGGTGGTATGGCGTCCCAAGCGGACGTCCGAGTAGTTTCCGCGCTCACCCGAAGGGGCCCGCCGGTTCACCCGAACCGGCGGGCCCCTTCGCGTGCGGTCGGGCGTTCAGCGGTTGACCATCACCTCGACGGAGGCGGCCTGCTCGCCCGTCCGGCCGTAGGCGTCCACGGCGCGTGCGGAGACCGTGCAGGGGCCCGTGTACCGCGGGGTCCAGGAGAGGGTGTCCGACGCGGTGAACAGGGTGCCGCTGAAGCCGCACGCGCCGGAGACGTCCCACGCGTACCCCTTCAGCAGCCGTGCCTCGTCACCGGTCCCGGGCCGCACCCCGACGCTGATCGGGAAGCGGGTTCCGCCTTCGGAGACCACGGTCAGCCGCGGCGCGGCGGGACCGGTGGCGGTGGCCGGCGTCAGACGGTCGACGGTGGTCGGGGCCGAGGGGCTCGACTCGGCTCCTCCGCCGTCGACCGAGACGACGTAGTAGTACGCGGTGCCCTTCGGGGCGGAGGTGTCGTCGTAGGAGACGGCGGTCGCCCCGGCGCTGCCCACCGGGATCCAGGCGCCCTGCGCGGACGTACGGCGGTAGACGTGGAATCCGGTGACCATCGCGTCGGGATCCTGCGCCGGGGTCCAGGAGACGCGGGTGGACGCGTCGCCGGGCGTGCCCAGGACCGAAGCCGGCACGGGGGCCGTGGAGTCCTCCGGGCGCACGAGCGTCACGCCGTCGGAGACGGGGGAGAGGTTCCCGGCGCCGTCGACGGCCTGCACGGTGTACCGGTAGCCGGTCCCCGGCTCGGCGACCGGGTCCGTGTACGAGGTCCCGAACACGGGCTGGGGCCCGTCGGGGTCGCTCTGCCCGGGCGGCGCGGCCCACACCTCGTAGTGGTCGACGTCGGCGGAAGAGGCCTGCCAGGTCAGGGCGTTGCCCGCGGTGGTGCCCTGGCCCGACAGGCCGGTGACGCGTGCCGGCGCCGTCCGGTCGGCGGTGGTCACCGGGCGGTCCGTCGTGCCCGCGGACTCGTTGCCCGCCCTGTCGTGGGCGCGGACCTCGTAGTAATAGGTGGCGCCGGTCGCCGGGAGGGACGTGTCGGTGTACGAGGTGGCGGTCGTCTTGGTCCGCAGGGTCCACGCGCTGCTGCCCTTGAGGCGGCGGTAGACGCGGTAGTCGGCGAGGTCCATCTCCTGGTTCTTGGACCAGGAGACCTTCGCCCGGCCGGTCGCGGTGTCGTACGACGCCGAGGAACCCGTGGGGACGAGTGGCTTGATTTTGTCGGTACTGGCGGAAGTGACGGGTTTGTAGGCGAACGTGACGTTCGCCTTGCCTGTCCAGTTGACGAAATCGACGCGCAGTGTGTGTTTTCCGGACGGAATGCTCAGGTTGACCGTTTTTGACTGTGTGGCCGACACGTTCTTCCAGAGGTCGACTTTGCGTATGTCGTCCAGATAGACCCGTATTCCGTCCTGCGTGGTGACGGGCAGGGTGAAGGGGCCGCCCGAGCCGAAGTCGCGGGTCACCGTCCAGCGGACGCCGAAGTTGTCGGCGGGAAGTCCGGACGCGGGCGCGCCGGAACCCCAGTTCTGGTCGATCGCGGAGTCGCAGTCCGTCTTCTTCGGCGCGCCCGAGAAGGTGGTGTTCGCGTAGAACTGCCGCTTATAGGCGGGCGATGTGCAGTTGGTCACTGCGGAGGCGGTCGTGCCGGCTGCGGTGAGCAGCCCTCCCGCGGTGGCGAGCACGAGGGCCGAGGAGACGGCGCCCTTCGCGCCGGGGGCTCTGTGCATGTGTTCCTTCAGGTCCGCGGATCGTCAACAGCGGTTAAAAACCGTCGACGATCACGACTCCTGTGAACGGAAGTTGGTTGTACCTGTGAATGACAGAAGGTGAAGCTGAGGGGATCGGTCGATGGATGGGCGTAGTCTTTTCCCGTCGCGTTCACTTGTGGAACACGAAACGCCGTTGCCATCTCGTTAAGTGGTTACTCCTTGACGCTGAGGTGATCGCCGCGTTGGCTTTCAGCCACCTGGGTCGCAATGCTGCAACCTCGCCCGGAAGGCACCTGATGTGAAGACTCGTAACACCGGCCTCCGCCGTACCGTCATAGCCGTGGCCTCGTCCGCCACCGCCCTCACCCTTGCCGGATGCGGCGTGGCCGGCTTCGGCGGGGGCAGTAGCTCGGCCAGCGCCACGAAGGGCGACGACATCACGGTCGGCCTGCTCCTTCCGGAGAAGGCGAACACCCGTTACGAGAAGTTCGACTACCCGATCATCCGGGAGCAGGTGCAGAAGCTCACCGAGAAGAAGGGTGACGTCCTCTACCTGAACGCGGAGCAGGACGCCGCGAAGCAGCTCCGTCAGATGCAGCAGATGATCGACGACAAGGTCGACGTCATCCTCGTGGACGCGGTCGACTCGGTGACGATCGCCAAGGGCGTGCGCAAGGCCAAGGAGGCCGGGATCCCGGTCATCGCCTACGACCGCCTGGCGCAGGGCCCGATCGACGCGTACATCTCCTTCGACAACGAGCTGGTCGGCGAGACCCAGGGCAAGGCCCTCATCGCCGCGCTGGGCACCGAGTCGGCCTCGAAGAAGATCATCATGATGAACGGCTCGGTGACCGACCCGAACGCCGCGCAGTTCAAGGCGGGCGCCAAGTCCGAGCTCGAGGACAAGGTGATCATCGCCGCCCAGTACGACACCAAGGACTGGAACCCGGCCAACGCCAAGGCCAACATGGAGAAGTCCATCCAGGCCGTCGGGCTGAGCAACATCGCCGGTGTCTACGCCGCCAACGACGGCATCGCGGGCGCGGTCATCGACGCGTTCAAGACCGCGGGCGTCAGCAAGGTGCCGCCGGTCACCGGCCAGGACTCCGAGCTCATCGCCGTGCAGCGGATCATCAAGGGCGACCAGTACATGAGCGTGTACAAGTCGTACCCGCAGGAGGCCAACGCGGCCGCCGAGATGGCCGTCGCCCGGGTCCAGGGCCGCTCGATCGAGTTCGACGCGCTCACCCGCGACAAGGTCAGCAGCCCGACGAACAAGGACATCCCGTCCCAGCTCGTGCCCGTGGTGGCGCTCACCAAGGACAACATCCAGGACACGGTCGTCCAGGACGGCATCTACCCCGTCGGCAAGATCTGCACGGCGCCCTACAAGTCGCTCTGCGGTTCGCTCGGCATCAAGTAGTCGGCATCAAGTAGGACGCCCCGCCCGGCCGTCTCGGCACCGAGACGGCCGGGCGAGGACCAGCACGGTTCCGGCCCCGCCCGCGGGTGCGCGCCCCCAGCGCCCACCCCCGCCCGGGGCCGTTCCGCTGCCCCGGCCCGGGAGCCCCCTCGGCTGCCCCGGCCCCGGAAACCCCCTCGGCGGCCCTGCACGGCCCCTACGGCGGCGCTGTACGCCCGTCTCCCGCCCGCGCGCCCCGGCCCCTCACTCCGGCGTACCCGCTCCCTCCACGCCACCCCTCAGCGCCCGCACGCCCCTTCCGGGCATGATCGCCGGCCCGTGGCGGCCTACGGCGACCGCTACCGGGCGTTCGCGCAGGGGGTCGGTCGGTTGCGGGGGGTGTGAACTTTCCGGCGTCGCGGGTGGGGTGGCCTGGGTTCCGGTTCTGCGGGCGGGGCCGTGCCGGTGGGGCGGGCGGGGTGCGGGTGATCGTTCCAAGTGCCTGTTCGGTGAACCGAGTTGGGTCTTCGGGGCATGGGGCCGCGGAGAGGGCTCCGAGGGGTGTTCGGGGGACGGGGCAGGGGGTCTTCAGGTTGTTGCAAGGGGCGCGGAGGAGGTCAGGATGTATGGGGATGAGCCAGGGCGAACGGGCGCTCCTCGGCCGCGCAGCCTTGTTGCGATGCAGGACGCGTCCGCGCATAGTTGCGCTGCGGAGGACGCCCTGACGCGGGGCTCACGCCAGGGGTTGGAGCTGGAGCCAGGGGTGGGAGATGGCCGGGCACGGGACGGACAGGCATCCGCACGGCGCTGACCGGCTGTGCGATGCGGGCGACCGGGTGTACTCCCGGGCCGTGCGGCGGGGCCGGGTGCCCCGCGCGGACGCCGAGTCGGTGCCCTGCCTGCTGGAACTGGCGCTGTTGCACCCCGATCCGGACGACATGGGCTGGCTGGTGCCGACCTCGCCCCAGGAGGTCATGAACCGGCTCCTGCGCGGCGTCTACGAGGAAGTCAGCGCGAGCCAGGCGCGGGTGGGCGACGCGGTGTCGGCCTTCGAGTGGTACGCGGGCCTCGGCGGCCGGGTACGGGCACCGGCCGAAGGCGTGGCGATCAGGGTCCTCGACGGGCTGCCGCGCATCCACGCCGCCATGGACAAGGCCACCGAGGAGTGCACCCGTGAGGTCCTGACGGTGCAGCCGGGCGGCATCCGGCGCGAGGACGAACTCGTCGAGGGACTGCACCGGGCGCAGGAGATGCGCCGGCGCGGGGTACGGATGCGCGATCTGTACACGCACGTGGCCCGGCACGGCCAAGGCCTCCTGAACTACATGGAGTTGATGGGCGACGCCGCAGAGGCCCGTACCCTCGACGAGGTCGTGGAACGGCTCATCCTCTTCGACCGTACGGTCGCGTTCATCCCCGCCAACTCGGACCGCACGATCGCGCTGGAGCTGCGTCACCCGGCGCTGGTGGACTACCTGGTGACGGTCTTCGAGCGGCTGTGGCGCCTCGCGATCCCGCTGACCTCACCCATGCCGTCGACAGGCATCGAGGGCATCACCCACCGGGAGCGGTCCATCGCGGCGCTGCTGGCCGAGGGCCATCAGGACGCGGTCGTCGCGGAGCGCCTGGGCATCAGCGTGCGGACCTGCAGGGCGCACATCGCCAGGCTGTCGGAGACGCTGGGCGCGGCGAGCCGGACGCAGTTGGGCGTGCGGATCGCCCAGGCGGGTCTCGACGGGCCGCAGCGTTCTCCCGGACCCGAGCCGGTCGTCGTCGCCGAGGCCGCGTCGAAGGCCCCCGCCGTCCCCGACCGCGGTTCCCCGACCGGCCGTTGAGCGCGGCGGCCCGGGAGCGGCTTCCCGAGTCCGGCCGGGCCCGTCGGGCGGTTCGTCGCGGGCCGGCGTCACTCCCCTCCCTCGGGTTGGTCCAGAAGCCCCGACTGCGCGATCAGGAATCCGAGTTGGGCCCGGCTCCCGCTGCCGAGGGCGGAGGCCAGCTTGGCGATGTGGGCGCGGCAGGTGCGGACGTTCATGCCGAGGCGGCGGGCGATGGCCTCGTCCACATGCCCCTCGATGAGCAGTTTGGCGATCGAGCGCTGGACCCCGGTGATGCCGTTGGGGCCGACGTCGTTCGGGACGTCCTCGGTCAGCGGGACCGCCCGCTGCCAGAGCTGCTCGAAGACCTTGCTCAGGTACAGCACGAGTCCGGGGTGGCGGAGTTCGAGGGCGACCCGCCGGTCGTCGCTGGCCGGGATGAAGGCGACGGTCCGGTCGATGACGATCAGCCGCTCTATGAGCTCCTCGAGGGTACGGACCTGGATCCTGCCCCCGGATATGCGCTCCACGTACGCGAGCGTCCCCTGGCTGTGCCGCGCGGTGTGCTGGTACAGCGTGCGGATGCGCACCCCGCGGTCGGTGAGCGGCCGGTCGCGCTCCAGTGCCTGCATCAGGGCGTCGGCGGGCCGGCCGCCGCCCGGCTGGATCGTCAGCATCTCCGTCTGGCACTCGGCGGTGGCCGAATTGAGTGCCGCGTTGATGCGGTCGAATCCCTCGAGGACGGTGATGGCGTGGATACTCGCGGTGCTCTGTGTGCTGATCGCGATGAACGGGTCGAAGGAGTCGGTCAGTTCGATCGCGAGCCGGCGGCGTTCCTGGATCTCCCGTTCCAGGGGCTGCAGGCGCTGGGCGAGCGCGACCGACGGCGGGACGGGGCGCAGCCACTTCTCGTCGTCGGGGTCGGGATGAAGCAGTGCGAACTCCAAGAGGCAAGGGGCTGTTTCCACTTCGACCCGCGTGATGCGGCCGGAGTGCAACGCACTGGCGTAAAGGCGTGTTCCTTCGTCACACAACGTGGTGACAGCGTGGGGATGTGTCGGTTGTGAGTACTTTGTGGGCAAATCTCCACCCCCCAGGGTCCTGAACGTGCAGGAACATGATGCATCGCTGCTGTGGCATTGACGTGCCTGAATGAGCCATCGTCTTGTGACGACGGGGGAGAAGATTCCATCAAGTGAGGACGAAGCCGACTATGCGAGCGAGATTGCTTGGTTCAGTGCTTGCCGCAGTCTTCTCTGTCGCTGTGGCGTCCGGCTCCCTGGGGGCCTCGGGTCTTGATGCCGGGGGTGCCCGGAGTTGGGCCGGCCCGGACAGCGGTTGGACCAGCGTGAGGGCGACCGTGGCGGACAGCGGCTGGACCGCCGCCGAGGCCGTGCCGGGCGACAGCGGCTGGACCGACATCGAGGCCGCGGCGCTCCCGGGCGACAGCGGCTGGAACAGCGTGAAACTGACCCCGGCGGACAGTGGCTGGAACAGCGCCGAGGTCACGGCTCTGGGCGACAGCGGCTGGACGGTCATCTCCGCGAGCGCAGAAGCATGAGCATTCCTCCCGACGACCGTTCCTTCCGCCGAGAAATGGCCACGGCCTACCGGTCCGGCTGGCACTTCATCGACCTGGTCACCGCCATCCCCTACAGCGGTGACTCGCTGATGGTGACCGTCTTCGGAGAGCCCGTCGTCGTCACCCGCGACGACGACGAGGACGTACGGGCCTACCGGTGTCTGCGGCGGCCTCGGGGGGCGCCGCAGCCCGTCCGGTGCGCCATCCGGTATGGAATGATCTTCGTGAACCTCGATCAGCGCGACCACCAGCTCACCGGACCGGACATCCCGGACATCGAGACCATCGCAGCCACCCCCCGCAGTGCCTGACGCGATTCCCCCGTCGTAGTAGATCGCGCAGGTACTTCCCCCCGCAGCGGCGTCACCGTGACCTGAACACGGTGACGCCGCTGCAGTTTCCGGGGAAATCTCCGAGTTTCGGCCCGTACGCTCCGGGTTCGTGCGGCCCCGGCCCGTCCGCGCCCTGCCCGTCCGCTCCCGGGGCGCCGCCGGCCGCCGGATGCCCGTCGGCGGTCTCATCCGCGGCCCATCGCCGCCGTGAGTTCGATCTCGATCGCCACCCGGGACGGGTTCGGCGACGGCATGCGCTCGTAGCGCTCCGCGTAGCGCCGTACCGCCTCCGCGACGCGCTCCGGGTCCGTGGTGATCCGCGCCCGCCCCTCCAGCGTCGCCCAGCGCGCGCCGTCCACCTGGCAGACCGCCACCCGCGCCCCGTCCGGCCCGGCGGCCAGGACGTGGGCCACCTTCCTGCTCGACTTGTTCGTGATGACCCGAGCGAGACCGGCCTCGGGGTCGTATGTAACGCCGACGGGCACCACGTGCGGGCTTCCGTCGGGCCGCAGGGTGGTCAGCGTGCACAGTTGGCGCTCGCGCCAGAAGCTCAGATAGGCGGCGTCGGGCTGCCGGGGGTCCACCGGATGGGAAGCCATGGGGCCTGAATCTACGCCTGGTGGGCGTCCGATTTCCCGTCCTTGCAGCCTTGAGTGGAATAGACTCAACTTTGTGTACGCTGGACGAGTCAGGGATCTGTCGGACACCAGGAGGAGGAGAACGCGAACGTGGACGCCGAGCTGACCAACAGGAGCCGGGACGCGATCAACGCGGCCAGCAACCGCGCGGTGCGGGAGGGGCACCCGGACCTCACCCCCGCCCACCTGCTGCTCGCTCTGCTCGAGGGGCAGGACAACGAGAACCTCATCGATCTGCTGGCGGCCGTGGAGGCCGATCAGGCCTCGGTCCGCTCCGGCACCGAACGCGTGCTCGCCGGTCTGCCCAGCGTGACCGGCTCCACCGTCGCGCCCCCGCAGCCGAATCGCGAGACGCTCGCGGTCATCGCCGACGCCGCCGAGCGGGCCAAGGAGCTGGGCGACGAGTTCATCTCCACCGAGCACCTGCTCATCGGCATCGCCGCGAAGGGCGGGACGGTCGGCCACGTACTCTCCCAGCAGGGCGCCGGTGCGAAGAAGCTGCTGGACGCGTTCCAGAGGACACGGGGAGGGCGCCGGGTGACGACCGCGGATCCCGAGGGCCAGTACAAGGCGCTCGAAAAGTTCGGCACGGACTTCACCGCCGCGGCCCGCGAGGGCAGGCTCGACCCCGTCATCGGCCGGGACCACGAGATCCGCCGGGTGGTGCAGGTCCTGTCCCGCCGCACGAAGAACAACCCTGTCCTCATCGGCGAGCCCGGCGTCGGCAAGACCGCCGTCGTCGAGGGGCTCGCCCAGCGGATCGTGAAGGGCGACGTACCGGAGTCCCTGAAGAACAAGCGGCTGGTCTCGCTCGACCTGGGCGCGATGGTGGCCGGCGCGAAGTACCGGGGCGAGTTCGAGGAGCGCCTGAAGACCGTGCTCGCGGAGATCAAGGACTCCGACGGGCAGATCATCACCTTCATCGACGAGCTGCACACCGTCGTCGGCGCCGGAGCGGGCGGCGACTCCGCCATGGACGCCGGCAACATGCTCAAGCCCATGCTCGCCCGCGGTGAGCTGCGCATGGTCGGCGCGACCACGCTGGACGAGTACCGCGAGCGGATCGAGAAGGACCCCGCGCTGGAGCGGCGCTTCCAGCAGGTGCTGGTCGCCGAGCCGACCGTCGAGGACACCATCGCCATCCTGCGCGGACTCAAGGGACGCTACGAGGCGCACCACAAGGTCCAGATCGCCGACTCGGCGCTGGTGGCCGCCGCGAGCCTGTCCGACCGCTACATCACCTCCCGCTTCCTCCCCGACAAGGCCATCGACCTCGTCGACGAGGCGGCCTCACGGCTGCGGATGGAGATCGACTCCTCCCCGGTCGAGATCGACGAGCTCCAGCGCGTCGTCGACCGGCTGAAGATGGAGGAGCTGGCGATCGGCAAGGAGACGGACCCCGCCAGCAGGGAGCGCCTGGACAGGCTGCGCCGCGACCTCGCCGACAAGGAGGAGGAGCTGCGCGGTCTCAACGCCCGCTGGGAGAAGGAGAAGCAGTCCCTCAACCGCGTCGGTGAGCTGAAGGAGAAGCTCGACGAGCTGCGCGGTCAGGCCGAACGCGCTCAGCGCGACGGAGACTTCGACACCGCCTCCAAGCTGCTCTACGGCGAGATCCCCACCCTGGAAAGGGACTTGGAGGAAGCCTCGCAGGCCGAGGAGGAGGTCGCCAAGGACACCATGGTGAAGGAGGAGGTCGGACCGGACGACATCGCGGACGTCGTCGGCGCCTGGACCGGCATCCCCGCCGGCCGCCTCCTGGAGGGCGAGACACAGAAACTGCTGCGCATGGAGGAGGAGCTGGGCCGCCGTCTGATCGGCCAGAGCGAGGCCGTGGGGGCGGTGTCCGACGCCGTGCGGCGCACCCGCGCCGGGATCGCCGACCCGGACCGGCCCACCGGCTCCTTCCTCTTCCTCGGCCCGACGGGTGTCGGCAAGACCGAACTCGCCAAGGCGCTCGCCGACTTCCTCTTCGACGACGAGCGGGCGATGATCCGCATCGACATGTCGGAGTACGGCGAGAAGCACAGCGTGGCCCGGCTGGTCGGCGCGCCTCCCGGGTACGTCGGCTACGAGGAGGGCGGCCAGCTCACCGAGGCGGTGCGCCGCCGCCCGTACAGCGTGATCCTGCTCGACGAGGTGGAGAAGGCGCACCCGGAGGTCTTCGACATCCTGCTCCAGGTGCTGGACGACGGGCGGCTGACGGACGGTCAGGGCCGGACGGTCGACTTCCGCAACACCATCCTGATCCTCACCTCGAACCTGGGCAGCCAGTTCCTGAGCGGCCAGAGCCTGGCCGATCCGTCGGCCTCCGAGGAGGAGCGCAGACGGCAGGTCCTGGAGGTCGTCCGGGCGTCCTTCAAGCCGGAGTTCCTGAACCGGCTGGACGACCTCGTCGTCTTCTCCGCCCTCGACCAGCAGGAGCTGGAGCGCATCGCCCGCCTCCAGATCGACTCCCTGGCGCGGCGGCTCGCCGAGCGCCGGATCACCCTGGAGGTCACCGACGCGGCGCTGGCCTGGCTCGCCGAGGAGGGCAACGACCCGGCGTACGGAGCGCGCCCGCTGCGGCGCCTCGTCCAGACCGCCATCGGCGACCGGCTGGCCAAGGAGATCCTGGCGGGCGAGGTCAAGGACGGCGACACCGTCCGGGTGGACGCCTTCGGCGACGGCCTGATCGTGGGGCCGGCCACGGGCAAGACGTTGTAACCGGCATCTGAATCCGGCAGGGAGGGTCCGCGGCATGTCCGACGCGGGCCTTCCCCCTTTGCCGCGCCGATGCCCGGACGTGACCGGATCTTGTCAGCCACCGGAGGACAGGCCCCGCCAGAGGTTGCCACTCCCCTCCCCGCATGAGGGAGGATGGCAGCATCCGTACGAAGGGAAATACACGGTGAGCATCGACCCGTCCTCGATTCCGAATTTCGGGGGCCAGCCCGAGCCGCAGTCCGGCGGCCCCGCCGGCCCCGTGGTCCCGGATCAGGACCTCGTGAAGCAGCTCCTGGAGCAGATGGAGCTGAAGTACGTCGTCGACGACGAGGGTGACCTCGCGGCGCCGTGGGAGGAGTTCCGTACGTACTTCATGTTCCGCGGCGAGGGTGACCAGCAGGTCTTCTCGGTGCGGACGTTCTACGACCGGCCGCACCAGCTCGAGGAGAAGCCCACGCTCCTCGAGTCGATCGACGACTGGAACCGCCGCACGCTGTGGCCCAAGGTCTACAGCCACACTCACGACGACGGCACCGTCCGCCTGATCGGCGAGGCGCAGATGCTGATCGGCACCGGCGTCAGCCTGGAGCACTTCGTGTCCTCCACGGTGAGCTGGGTCCGCGCCGCCATCGAGTTCGACAAGTGGCTCGTCGAGCAGCTCGGCCTGGAGCAGGAGATCAACGAGACGGACAAGCCCGGGGACGACGAGGAAGAGTAGGCCCGTCCTACCGGCGGGGCCCGTCCTACCGGCGGCGCTCCGGGGCCGCCGCGCGCACCGACCCCTGGGACAGGTCCTAGAGCGGGGTGTGCGCGATCACGACCAGGTAGGCGCCGTAGGCGAACGAGAGCCCGGCCAGGGCACCGACCACGAGGGTCGCGTGCCAGGGCCGGGCTCTCGCCGTTCGCACCAGGGCGCGGGCCAGTGGCAGCAGCAGCGGGAACGCCGGGAGCAGGAAGCGTGGCTTCGACTCGAAGAACCCCGAGCCGCCCACCGCGATGAGCAGCAGGATGCCGCTGTGGACGAGCAGCGGCAGGGGCGCGCGGTCCGCGATCAGCAGCAGGTACAGGAGCACGGCCGCGGCGACGATCACCATGGTCATCGGGAACACGAACCGGTCGCCGTGCAGCAGCAGGTGCTTGACGAAGTGGAGCGACCCCTCGCCGAGGTCGAAGCGCGAGCCCCACAGCCGCTGCACCTGGAAGTAGCCGCGCAGCCAGTCCCCCTCGCGGTGGCCCACCCACAGCACGTAGCCGGTCCAGCCCACCGGCGCGAGCGCGGCGCCCGTCCACACCCTGTGGGAAACTTTTCCGCGGTTCCGCCAGATCTCGTGCGCCGCCGCCACGAGGACCGCCGCGGCCACCGCGAAGCCGTTCGGCCTGGCCAGCCCCGCGAGCGCGGCCAGCGAGCCGGCCCACAGCCAGCGCCCGTCGAGCAGCGCGTACAGCGACCAGGCGGCGAACGCGGTCAGCACGGGCTCGGTGTACGCCATCGACAGCACCACCGAGTGCGGCAGCAGACCCCACAGCAGCACCAGCGCCGTACCGACCGCACGGCCGTGCAGCCGGGCCCCGATCGCGTACACCCCGCACGCCGCGGCGGCCGCCGCGGTCCAGGAGACCAGCAGACCCGCCGAGCCCCCGGTCAGCGGTGTCACCGTGGTGACGGCTCGTACGAGGGCCGGGTAGAGCGGGAAGAACGCGAGGTCGCTGTGGATCACCGTGGGATGGAAGAACAGCGTTCTGCCGTAGCCGTGCGCGGCGATCCCCAGATACCAGTCCGAGTCCCAGGACCGGGCGAGCAGGGCGACCGGGTGTCTGCCGGTGGCCCAGGCGGTCCCGGCGAGCACGAGGAGTCCGGCCAGGCGCGCGGCCGCGAACACCCCGAGCGCCGTGATCGCGGCGGACGGCAGGCTGCGCGCGGCGCGGGAGGCGCGGGAGGCGCGGGAGGAGCGGGAGGGCCGGACGGCACGGTCGCCGGGCTCCGGGGGAGCGGGGCGAGCGAGGGTGGTCGGGTGGGTCACACCCCGAACTGTGTGTTCCGCACGGGGTATTCGCGAGCTTTGATCGTCCGTGCGGGTTCCGTTGCGGGGCCTCCGGCGCGCCGCCCGCGCGGGGGGTGCGGGCGGTGCTAGGCGGCCGGGCCGGGCCGCTCCCCGACGCTCCCCAACGGCTCCGGGCCGCTCCCCGACAGCTCCGGGACGCCTCCTCGGGAGTGGTTCCGAGCCCGCTGGAGACATTGCCTCGGGAAAGTCCCCCGGATTCCGGATACCGGATACCTGTCGATGTCCACCGCGGACCCTTCCGGACCCTTCCGGACCCTTCCGGACCTGTCCGGACCCTTCCGGGGCTGCTGTCCCCAGGCAGTTCCCGGGCCGGAACATTGCCGCCACCGGGCCATGGCGCGTGGGCGGCGGTGCCGCATAATCCTCGCGTGTCACAGACCCCGGCCCCGATACCGGCCCCGATCTCGTCCTGCTCCGCTCCCGCGGACACACCCGTCTGGTCCTCCGAGGAAGCGGCCCGGTGGTCGCACCTCCGCCATGCCCCCTGGGCCCGCCCCCTCTGGTCCGTCCTGGCGCTGCTGATCACCGTCGTGTGGGCGATCGCGGTGGCGCCGGAACCGCCGTGCACCGATGCCGCGCCCTGCGGTGCGGACTGGCCGGGCATGGTGGAGGTGGGCCTGGCCGCGGGTCTCCTGTACTGGCTCGCCCGGCTGCCGGAACTGGCGCTGGTCGCGGCCCCCGCGCTGGCGGTCGTCGTGGCCCGGCTGGAACTGCCGGACGCGGGCCCGGACTCCCTTGCCGCGAACCTCTGCGTCCTCGCCGCCCTGGCCTTCGGATGGGCCGCCGCCCGTGAACGTCTCGCCGCCCGTCGTCGGCAGCGCGACCTGGTGGAGGGCTCCGCGGGCGCCCGGCACCCGCTGCCCGGACCCCTCGCGCCCCTGCGCCGCGGAATGATCCCGATCGCGGCCGGGCTGGTCCTTGTCGCCCTCGCCGTCTTCTTCGTGGCGCAGGGACTCTCGGGCATCCGGGACGACGAACGGCACGCGGGCCGCGCGGTCCGTACCGTGGCGAAGGTGGCCGGCCGGAACGACGAGTCGGTCCGGGTCCGTACCGACGACGGGCGGCGGCTGACGCTCGACTCGCTCTACCCGGAGGACCATCACACCGGCTCCGCCGTGAACGTGCTGGAGGACGGCTCGTGGCGGCGCCTTGCCTCCGAGCCGTACGACGCGATGGGCCCGCAGTTCGGGGTACTGGCCGCCGGCCTCCCCGGGCTCTCCCTGCTCGTCACCGGTCTGCTCTCCCGCCGCCGGGCCGCCGCGCTGCGCCGGGGGCCGGTTCCGGTCCTGCGGGTCGTGGAACGCCTGGACGACGACGGCCTGGTCTGGATCCACGCGGGCGACGACACCGCCGCGCGTCACCCTGTTCTGGGCGCGAATTTCGTCGCCGACGCTCCCGGCACGAACGGGCGGGGCCCGTGGCGCTCAGTCACCGACGACCGGGACCAGTACCGCCACTCCTCGCACGCGGCCCCGGACTCGGACTCGTACGCGGTCCTGGACACGGCCCCGGATCCGGAAGCACTGTTCTCGTCCGCCGCGCGGCCGCGCGAGGCCCTCCTGTTCGGCTCTCCTTACGACGGTGGCGAGTTGCTGCTCGTCACCACGTTCCGGGACGGCGAGCCGGCGGTCCTCCGGACGAGCGGCTCCGTCCGGATGCCCTACCCCGGAAGGAATCCGGGACGCGCCCCGCGCCCGGAGGCGGACACCGTGGCCGCCGAGGCCCGCGCCGCCGCCACCCCGGTCCCCGCGACGCTGATCACGACAGGTCGCCCGCTGAGCTGGGGACCCGGCGCCCTGGCGCGCGCCGGTGGTGCGGCCCTGGCCCTGAGCATGATCGGGGGCGTGGCCTTCACCACCCGCTCCCTGGTGACGGACGGGATCGGCGTGCGGGAGGTCTTCTTCCTGCTCTGCCTGCTGACCTGGCTCGGGACCGCCGCGGAACTGATCAACTGGCGTGTCATCGCCGACAGTTCGGGGGTGTGGCTGACCGGGGTGTGGAAGGTACGGCATGTGCCGTGGGACCGTCTGCGGCCGGTCCGGTACACCAAGGAGGGGAGCGTGGAGACCAGGCTCCCGGACGGCACCGACTGGCGGCTGCCCGGCCTCGGAATGCCGAAACTGGAACGACGCCTCGGCCTCGAACCCTCCTGTGCCCGCATGGCCCAGGAGATCAACGCGCTCCGCCACCACCCCGAACTGCGCCCCACCGAAGCGACCGAACGCCGAGCCCGCGGCCTTCCCCTCGGCCCCGCCCTGCTCACCCTCACCACGGCCGTGGCCCTGGCCTGGGCTTTCCACTGACGCACGGAAGGCACCCTCGGCCGGGGCCGGTTGAAGGCCGCGTGCCACCGTCACCGAGGCGACCGAGCCCTGGCCGCCCTCCGTCTCTCGGGCTCACCGGGCCCTTGTCCGCGAGGGCCCGGCAGCCCGCGGACCTCCTCAAAGAACCGGGAGAAAGAACTCCCGCCCACCCGCCCTCCCCGGCCGGGAGGCCCTCGTCACCCGTCCGAGTGATCGGCTTGCGGTCGCCGGATCCGGGCGGCTACGTTCGCCGCGACAACCCCATACAGACGACGGCCCCCGGCCGGGACGGCAATCCCGATCGAGGGCCTGACCGATCAGGAAGAAAGACGCTTCCCGATGGCTGAACCGCAGTCTAACGCGCGCCTGCGCGCCGACGCCGTAGCTCCGACATCCGGAGTGATTCACGTACGGACCCGGCTGAACGCCGACTTCACGGTGATCTCCAACGCCCTCGCCCAGCGGCGCGGCAGCGCGGTCACCGTGGGCGTCGCGGTGTACATCCTGTCCCTGCCGACCGGCATGCCGGTGAGCATCAGAGCCCTGTGCGAGCACTTCAGCGAGGGCGAGATCCTCATCTCGCGAGCGCTCAGGGAGCTCGAAGCGGCCGGATACCTGGCGCGCCGACGCGAGCGGACGCCCGCCGGGCAGGTTCGTACCCGGACGTACTTCTACGACGTACCCGGCGGCGGTCCCGACCCCGATTCCGATCCGGACGGGCCTCCCGAGCCACCTCTCACGCCGCGTCGACCTCGGAAGACGCCTCCGGCTGCGGCGGTTGAACCCGCGCCCGTGGTCGTACAGGAGCCCGCGCAGGTGCCCGCCCCAGCGGGGGCGGAGAAGCCGGTACCGCTCGACGACGCCGATCCCCGAGCCGTCGCCGTACTCGCCGCTCTGCGCCAGGTCGACCCTCGCCTCGTCCTGTCCGAGCAGGAGGCCGCCCGCCTTGCCCCTGCCGTAACCCGCTGGCTCGCGGCGGGCCTTCTGCCCACACAGATCACGGACCACCTCACCGGAGGACTTCCAGCCCACCTCCTGGCCCGCCCGGCCGGCATCCTCGCCTACCGGCTCAAGGAGACTCCCCTGCCCACACCGGCGACAAGGGCAGAACCCTCGGCCGGTCAGGAGGTCGTGCCCATGCGGAACTGCGACGGCTGCGACCGCGGATTCCGCTCGGAACAACTCGGCCGCTGCCGCGACTGCAGGCGGCGCGAGCAGCACCTCTCCGACGCCGCCTGAGCCCGTGGCTGGGTGTGCGATCCACCTACGGATGGGAGGCTTGTTTGAGCGCACGTGGCCCTGACGGGCGGGTGCTGCCGGGGCAGCCCGCCCGTACACGTCACCGACTCGCGGCGGGCGTGAGCAGTCTTCAGTGCTGTTTCCGCAGGCCGGCGAGCCTTTCGCTGGCTTCGCGCAACTTGTCGGTCTGCTTGCAGAACGCGAACCGTACGAACGGTGCGCCCGCCTCGCGGTGGTCGTAGAAGACGGCGTTCGGGATGGCCACGACGCCCGCGCGCTCCGGCAGGGCGCGGCAGAACGCGAAGCCGTCCGTCTCGCCGAGCGGCCGGATGTCGGTGGTGATGAAGTAGGTCCCCCGCGGCCGGAAGACGGCGAAGCCCGCCTCGGTGAGACCCGCCGCCAGCACGTCCCGCTTGCGCAGCATGTCCGCGCGGAAGTCCTCGAAGTACGCGTCCGGCAGCGCGAGCGCCTCGGCGACGGCGTACTGGAAGGGTCCCGACGCCACGTACGTCAGGAACTGCTTCGCCGACCGTACGGCGCCGACCAGGGCCGGGGGCGCGGTCACCCAGCCCACCTTCCAGCCGGTGAACGAGAACGTCTTGCCCGCGCTGCCGATGGTGACCGTCCGCTCGCGCATCCCCGGCAGCGTCGCCAGGGGCACGTGCTCGGCGTCGTCGAAGACGAGGTGTTCGTAGACCTCGTCCGTCACCACGAGCAGATCCCGTTCGACGGCGATCCGCGCGATCTCCGTCAGCTCCGTGCGCGTGAGGACGGTGCCGGTCGGGTTGTGCGGGGTGTTGATCAGCAGCAGCCGGGTCCGCTCGGTGACGGCGTCGCGCAGCTCGTCGAGGTCGAGCCGGAATTGCCGCGGCCCGTCCCCGTCGTCGTCGGTCTCGTCGGGGCGCAGCGTCACGGGTACGCGCGTCCCGCCCGCCATGGCGATCGAGGCCGCGTACGAGTCGTAGTACGGCTCCAGGGCGATCACCTCGTCGCCGGGTTCCAGGAGCGCGAGCAGCGCGGCGGCGATCGCCTCGGTGGCGCCCGCCGTCACCAGAACCTCGGTGTCGGGGTCGTACGACAGGCCGTAGCGGCGTTTCTGGTGCGAGGCGATCGCGGTGCGCAGCTCGGGGACGCCCGGACCCGGCGGGTACTGGTTGCCGCGTCCGTCCCGCAGCGCGCGGACGGCCGCCTCCCGGATCTCCTCGGGACCGTCGGTGTCGGGGAAGCCCTGTCCGAGGTTGATCGAGCCGGTGCTCATCGCGAGGGCGGACATCTCGGCGAAGATCGTCGTCCCGAACTCGGCGAGCCGACGGTTCAGAAAGGGGCGCGCACTGGAGGTCATGCCGGCCATCCTCCGCCCATCCTCCGGAGTTCCTCAACTCACCTTCGCCGACCGGTACCTGCGCACGTGCGCTGCGCGTCACCTCTGAGCAGGGCGGCGCTGTGGCCGACTGTCGTCATCCGCCGACACCGGTCACCCTCGGACGGCCCCACGTTCGTCGCGCTGTGACCGTCTGGCATGCTGCGCGGGCGATCATGCGCAGACGGGCCGCATACGGCCGGGGGAGGCGGGACGGACATGACGGAACCCCAGGTGAGCGGGGCCCCGGCCTCGGAGGAGATCCGCTTCCGGCTCGGCGTCCGGCAGCGTCTGACGCCCGTGATCCCCGCAGTCCTGATCCTGGTGCTCGACACCCTCAATCCCGCCAGTAGAGCGCCGTTCGGGGTGTGGTTCTTTGTCACGTGGGTCGTGTTGGTGCTGCTGTTGACGGTGGCTTCGGCCACCTCCCCCTTCGGGATCACGTTGACCCCCTCGGCCGCTCTGGTCCGCAACCTCCGCCGCCGTACCGTCCCGTGGGCGTCCGTGCAGAGTGTCCGTGTCGAGCAGGTCATGGGCGGCCGGGTCGTCGTGCTGTACGAGGCCGGCGGCCGCCGCACCCGACTCCGGGCACCGGTCACCGGATTCCTCCAACGGGACCGCGACTTCGAGGAGAAGTTCCACGTCATCGGGCAGTGGTGGCTGGCACACCGCGGCAGCGACTGGGTTCCCGTTCCGCCTCCCGGCACCGGCGCACCGAACTGGCGTTGACGCTGCGGGGCTCCCTTCACTTCCACGCAGGTCAGGAGCCGTCTCCCTTCTGGATGCTCTGGACTTCCTCAACTCTGCTTTGGGGCGGGAAGCGTGCGGGCATCCCCCTGTCACGCAAGGCTGGAACCGAGAAACACGGCCCACGGGGGGCCGCTTCGGGGGAACGGAAGGAGGGTGACGCCATGGTCATCGGCATCATCCTGGCGGTCGTCCTGCTCGTTGTGATCATGGGGGTCGTCGGCGGGGGGAAGAAGGGCAAGGGGCGCTCGTCCACGGGCGTGGTCGGGGGCCGGAGGGGGCGGCGCTCCTCCCGGAGTGGCAGTGGCGGCGACAGCAGTTGGTGGGCCGGTGGTGCGGGTGGTGCCGCGTCGTCCTGTTCGTCCGGCGGCTCGTCCGGTGGCCACCACGGCGGCGGGCACTCCTGCGGGGGGCACTCGTCGTGCGGAGGCTCGTCCTGCGGAGGCGGGTCCTCGTGCGGCGGGGGCGGATGCGGCGGAGGCAGCTGACACGGGGCAGCCGAGCTCCGAGAGGGGACGTGTCCGAGCCCTGGGAACGGAACCCGTCCGAGATTTCGGAACGGAACCCGTCCGGATTCTGGAGGGGAGTGTGTCCGGACTCCGGAGGGGAGCGTGTCCCAGCGCGCGAAACGTGCCCGTCGGCCGACCACTGTCGGCGGGCACGTTCGTGCGCCGGGCGCACGTCGTCGTTGAACAGTTGAGCTGTGGAGCCCTCGGGGGGATGGAAACCCCACGAAGTTGGGTAAAAACGCTGTGGCGGCAGCACAGTTCATGATTCCCTCTAAACCACCAAAGCGGCCCTGGTACATCACCAAGCAGCCCTGGGCCGACAGGCCTCGGAAGTCCATCGGATGGTCCTATCGGACGCGTCCGCCGGAAGCCCTTCCGGCCGGGCCGGCCGGGCCGTTCCCCCGGTGTTGACCGGGTGCGCAGGAACCCCACCTCACCTTTGCGTGCTAGCGGAGCCGACCCATGCTCACGACCCTGAAAACCTCGTACACCGACACGCGCGCGGCCGATCTCGCCTGGGCGCTGGGCCGCGAACCGCTGCCGGCCCTCGCCACTCTCGATCTCGAACTGGACGGTGCGAAACTCCAGTTGAGACTTCTCGGCGCGTCCCACCAGGTTCTTCTGGAGGAGGAGCGGGGCAGTTGTTCGGAGACCGTCGCCTGTATCGCCGGCAGCAGCACGCCCCTGCCGCTCGGCGTCGCGAAGAGGTTCGACGACTGGGAGTACGAGTTCGCGGCCCGCGTCGAGATCCTGTCCCCCGGCTCCTTCGAGGGCCGCGCCCAGGAGTTGCTGGCCCTGGTCTCCGGCCACCCCCAGGGCCTCGCCGGTGTCTTCCCCGGCAGCCCGCACGCGTTCACGGCGATGCTCGCCCAGCGGCATGAGGGCCAGGTCCACTGGCGTACGTGGCACGCGTACCCGCAGGACGGCCAGTTGGTCGCGACACGCACGCGAGTCGGCGTACGGACGGAAGCCCTCAGCGCGTCCGGCGTCTGACGGTGAGGCGAAGCGACGAGAGCGTGGGGGCTTGCCCGGGGTGGGGCCGAGGGACACGTCCGGCATGGGTCGAGGGGACATCTCAGGGGCGGGTGTGAGGTTCGTGCTCGGGGCGGGCGTGAGGTTCGTGGCCGATGTGCCCGACCAGGGAGCCCGGTTCGCGCGCGAGGGTTCGGGATCTGTGGGCCGGGAAGATGCCCAGGTCAACCCAGTACACCAGGAAGAGCAAGGGTTTCCACACGTGTGGGTGACGAGACGTAGTGGCGGCGTGACGTAGCGTTCACGGAGTGATCGAACCGCACGCGCCAGCCCCGCCCGGCGTGCCGCCGCCCTGGGGCCTCCAGGGCCAGGCGCGGCTGCCCGTCCGCCCGGGCATCGGCAGGTTCCTCGTCCTCGCGTGCGTGTTCGTCTGCGCGGCCTGCGGACTCGTGTACGAGCTCGAACTCGTCGCCCTCGCCTCGTACTTGATCGGCGACTCGGTCACCCAGGCGTCCGTCGTGCTCTCCGTCATGGTGTTCGCCATGGGCGTCGGCTCTCTCGCGGCGAAGCGGCTGAGCCCGTGCGCCGCGGCCGGTTTCGGCGCCGTCGAGGCGGTGCTGGCCCTGGTCGGCGGATGCAGTGCGATGGCTTTGTACGCGGTGTTCGCCTGGACGGGCGGCTGGGGCGGTTTGTGGGCCGACGGACCCCGCTGTCTGCTGGTGGTCTTCTCGCTCACCATCGGCCTGCTCATCGGCGCCGAGGTCCCGCTGCTCATGGAGCTCATACAACGCATCCGCCGCCAGGACCCCGGCGGCGCGGTCGCGGACCTGTTCGCGGCGGACTACGTGGGCGCCCTCGTCGGCGGCCTCGCCTTCCCGTTCCTGCTGCTGCCCCTGCTCGGCCAGCTCTCCGGCGTGCTGCTGACCGGAACGGTCAACGTGATCGCCGGCGGCGCCCTCGTACTCGGGCTGTTCCGGGGCGACTTGACCCGCCGCGCGCGCTGGACCCTGGTCGTCGCCAACGTCGTCGTGCTCGGCCTCCTCGCCTCGGCCGCGATGCTGGTCGACGACTTCGAACGGGCCGCGCGGCACGCCCTGTACGGGGCGGACGCCCGCGTCGCGCTCCGCACCGGCGTCCAGGAGGCCGTCCTCGCCGGAGGCACCCACGGCCGTCCGCTCCGCTTCTTCCTCGACGGCCGCCTGCGCTTCAGCGGCCGCGACGAGCGCCGTTACCACGAGGCGCTCGTCCATCCCGCGATGAACGGACCGCACGCGCGCGTGCTCATCCTCGGCGGCGGTGACGGGCTCGCCGCCCGTGAGGTGCTGCGCCACCCCGGTGTGCGCCGCGTCGACATCGTCGAACCCGACGCGGACGTGGTCCGGCTCGCGCGCCACGACGTCGCGCTGTCCGCCCTCAACGATCACGTGTACGACGACCCCCGGGTCCACGAGGTGACGGTGGACGCCTTCAGCCGGCTGCGCTTCGACCGGTCGACGTACGACGTCGTCGTCTCGGACCTGCCCGACCCCTGCGTCACCGCCGCCACCAAGCTGTACTCCCAGGAGTTCTACGGCCTCGCGCGCCGCGTGCTCGCGCCCGGCGGGCGTCTCGTGGTCCACGCCGGGCCGCTGGCCGACCGGCACCGGGCGTTCTGGACGGTCGACGCGACGATCCGGGCGGCGGGCCTGTCCACCAAGGCCTACCGCGTCGGCGGGCCCCCGGGCGCCCCGGGCGACTGGGGTTTCATCCTCGCCTCCCGGACGCCCGCGCCCCTGCGGCTGGACTCCTCCTGCCCGCGGCTGCGCACCCTCACCCAGGCGGCCCTGACCGCGGACGCGCGCGCCGCCTCCCGCACCCGCGGTCACCGTCCGCTCCCGCCCTCCACGCTGGTGCATCCGCGGTACACCGACTGAGGGCGAGGCCCGGGAATCCCGGGATACGCGGGTGCGCTCCGGTTCGTGCTGGGTAGGCTCGGGTGACATGGAGCATGAGGTGTTCGTTCCGTTTCCGGCCGGGCGGTTGCGAGAGGTGCTGGCCGATCCCGTCCGGGTCGCCCGCGCGGTCCCGGGTCTCCAGCAGGACGCGTCGGCCGGCGTCGGCAATGCGGCCGAGGTGGACGGGGGTGGGGCCTCGGGTGCCGGGCACGGGCGGGGCGTGGGGGACGCGCGGGTCTCCGGGCGGCTGAAGGTCCGCGTCGCCGGTCACACGATCACCTATCGCGGCGCGTTCCGTGTCTCCGCCCGGGGCGACGGCTCGTACGCCGTCGAGGGCGACGCCACGGAGGTGCGCGGCGGCGGTGCGGTGAAGCTGGCGCTGACCCTGCGGCTTCTCCCCGCCGAAGGCGGCACCACCCTCGCGTTCGGCGGGACGGCCTCCGGCGACGGCCGGGTGGCGGAACTCCCGCACGACGCCGTGGCCTCGACGGGCACGCGCCTGCTGACACGTTTCGGCGAAGCCCTGGCAGCGGACCTCGCCTCACTACCCGGCGCAGGCGCAGGCGCAGGCTCCGACGCGGGTACCGGATCGGGATCCGAGGCCACGACCGAGCCCACACCGGCCCCCGAGACCGGACCGGCCCCCGAGCCCACACCGGCCCCCGAGCCCACACCGGCCCCCGAGACCGGACCGGCTCCCGAGACCGGACCAGCACCTGAAGCCGAAACCGGCCCCGAGTCGGAAGCGGGACCCGAGCCGGAAGCCGGACCGGCGCCCGCCGCCGAGCCCGAGGGCGGGCCCGCGCCCGATGCCGAATCCGTAGCCGAACCCGAACCCGAACCCGAACCCGATGCCGAACCCGACGCCGAAGTCGTCCCCGGGTTCGAGGCCGACGTGACCTCCTCCCCGCTCGGCCCCGCGAGCGAGGACGACGAGTTCGACCGGGAGGACTTCGTGGCGGAGACCGGGGAACCGGGGCGGGCGGACGCGATGGCCGAGGCGGCGCACGCGCGGCGGACGATGATCGGGCGCAGCGCGGAGGAGGTCGACCACGCCCCGCCGCGCGGTCGCTACGCCCCCGTCCCCCCGCCGGAGGCCACCGCCGCACGCGACACCCTCCGCTGGGCGGCCCCCGCGGCGGCCCTGGCGCTGGCCTCGGCGATCGCTCTCACCCGGGCCCTGCGCAAGCGCCGTTGAGCCGGTGACGAGGCCGAGGGAATCGCACGGTACTCCCGGGCGGTGACGAGGGCGGGGGAGCCACACGGTGCTCCCGCCCCAGTAGGGTCGGCTCCGTGAGTAACGAAGACATCACGCTGACCGCGGACGACGCGGAGGTGACCGTGACGCCGGGCAACGGCGGACGGGTCGGGAGTCTGCGGGTCGACGGCGTCGAACTGCTGCGGCAGGGCGCGAAGTTCGGGTGCTTCCCGATGGTCCCGTGGTGCGGACGGATCCGCGACGGCCGGTTCCTCGACGGCGCCGCCGTCCGGCAGATGCCGCTCAACTCCCCGCCGCACGCCATCCACGGCACCGCCCGCGACGGCGCCTGGAAGAGGGCCCGCGTCACCGCGGACGAGGCCGTGATCACGTACGACCTGGTCGAGCCCTGGCCGCACCCCGCCCGCGTCACCCAGGCGTTCACCCTCACCGGGGACAGCCTGGCGATCACCATGGCGGTGGAGACGTACGGCGAGTCGTTCCCGGCGCAGATCGGCTGGCATCCCTGGTTCAACAGGAACCTGGGAGACGGCGGCGAGGACGCCCGGGTGGACTTCCTGCCCGCCTGGCAGGAGGAGCGGGGCGACGACCACCTCCCCACCGGCCGCCGCGTCGATCCGGCACCCGGCCCCTGGGACGACTGCTTCGGCATGCCGGAGGGCGTCGACGTCACGCTCACCTGGCCGGGGCGGCTGGAACTGAAGGTCGCGAGCCGTGAGCAGTGGGTCGTCGTCTACGACGAGCAGGAGGCCGCCGTGTGCGTGGAGCCGCAGACGGGTCCGCCGAACGGACTCAACACCCACCCCCGGCTGGTCACACCCATCGAGCCCCTCGAAGCCACCACGACCTGGAGCTGGCGGCGCCTCTAAGCTGGCCTCCATGAGTGATGTACGCGGCACGCTGCTGCAGCAGATCAAGGACAAGGCCGTGGTGCACGGCAAGGTGACCCTCTCCTCGGGCCTTGAGGGCGACTACTACGTGGACCTGCGCCGGATCACGCTCGACGGCGAGGCCGCTCCGCTCGTCGGGCAGGTCCTCCTCGACCTCACCGCGGGCCTGGACTTCGACGCGGTCGGCGGGCTGACGATGGGCGCCGACCCGGTCGCCGGGGCGATGATGCACGCCGCCGCCGCCAAGGGCCGCAGGCTGGACGCGTTCGTCGTCCGCAAGGCCGCCAAGGCGCACGGCCTGCAGCGCCGTGTCGAGGGTCCCGAGATCAAGGGCCGGCGCGTCCTCGTGGTCGAGGACACCTCAACCACGGGCGGCTCCCCGCTGGAGGCCGTCCAGGCCGTCCGGGAGGCCGGGGCCGAGGTCGTCGGCGTCGCCACGATCGTCGACCGCGCCACCGGTGCCGCCGAGAAGATCGAGGCCGGCGCCGGTGTCCCGTACCTCTTCGCCTACTCCAAGGGCGAGTTGGGACTCGACTGACGGAGCTCCCGCGGGGCCCCGCCGAAGGCCGGGTCCCGCATGTCGGATGGGGGTCTGGAGCATCCGGCGATGTCTGGAAAGATGGGGCCGACGATGACGTCGCCCCCCTAGGTCAGGGCCAGAAGCACCAGTCCCGTCGTACCGCAGCAGCAGTACGCAGACCCGCACATACAAGGAGCGGACAGATGCCCATCGCAACCCCCGAGGTCTACAACGAGATGCTCGACCGGGCGAAGGCAGGCAAGTTCGCCTACCCGGCCATCAACGTGACCTCGTCCCAGACCCTGCACGCTGCGCTGCGCGGCTTCGCGGAGGCCGAGAGCGACGGCATCATCCAGATCTCCACCGGTGGTGCGGAGTTCCTGGGCGGCCAGCACAACAAGGACATGGTGACGGGCGCCGTCGCCCTCGCCGAGTTCGCGCACATCGTCGCCGCGAAGTACGACATCACGGTCGCGCTGCACACGGACCACTGTCCCAAGGACAAGCTGGACGGCTACGTACGTCCGCTGCTCGACATCTCCGCCGCGCGCGTCGCCAAGGGCGAGAACCCGCTGTTCCAGTCCCACATGTGGGACGGCTCCGCCGAGACCCTCGCCGACAACCTGGCCATCGGCCAGGAACTGCTCGCCAAGGCCGTCGCCGCGAAGATCATCCTGGAGGTCGAGATCACCCCGACCGGCGGCGAGGAGGACGGCGTCAGCCACGAGATCAACGACGAGCTGTACACGACCGTCGAGGACGCGCTGCGCACCGCCGAGGCCCTCGGCCTGGGCGACAAGGGCCGCTACCTGCTCGCCGCCTCGTTCGGCAACGTGCACGGTGTGTACAAGCCGGGCAACGTCGTCCTGCGCCCCGAGCTGCTCAAGGACCTCCAGGAGGGTGTCGCCGCCAAGTACGGCAAGGCGAGCCCGTTCGACTTCGTCTTCCACGGCGGCTCCGGCTCCACCGCCGAGGAGATCGCCACCGCGCTGGAGAACGGCGTCGTGAAGATGAACCTCGACACCGACACCCAGTACGCCTTCACCCGTCCGGTCGTGGACCACATGTTCCGCAACTACGACGCCGTCCTGAAGGTCGACGGCGAGGTCGGCACCAAGTCGAAGTACGACCCGCGCACCTGGGGCAAGCTCGCCGAGGCCGGTATGGCCCAGCGTGTGACCGAGGCCTGCGCCGCCCTGCGTTCCACGGGCACCCGCCTCAAGTAGTCGACCGGGGACCGTCCGGTGGTCGTACGGCCGCCCGCTGATCGTCCCCCGGGAAGGGCCCGGCACCTGCCATGGTGCCGGGCCCTTCCGTATGCTCCGAGGTATGGCTGTGCCTGCGCGCGACGCATCGGACGGCAGACCCGCGGGCGGCGGACCCGCGGTACGGATCGCCTCCCCGAAGGGGAAATGGATCCTGCTGACCACCGTCCTCGGCTCCGGCATGGCCCTGCTGGACTCGACCGTCGTCAACGTGGCCCTGCCGACCATCGGCCGTGACCTGGACGCGAGCCTCGCCGCCCTCCAGTGGACCGTGAACGGCTACATGCTCTCGCTGGCCGGGCTGATCCTGCTGGGCGGTTCGCTCGGGGACCGGTTCGGGCGCCGGAGGATCTTCGTCCTCGGTGTGGTGTGGTTCGCCGCCGCCTCACTGCTGTGCGGGCTCGCGCCGAACGTGGGCGTGCTCGTCGCGGCCCGGGTCCTCCAGGGCGTCGGCGGGGCGCTGCTCACCCCCGGTTCGCTGGCGATCATCCAGGCCTCCTTCCATCCGGACGACCGGTCCCGTGCCATCGGCCTGTGGTCGGGGTTCGGGGGCGTGGGGGCCGCCGTCGGGCCGTTCCTGGGCGGCTGGCTGGTGGACGGTCCTGGCTGGCGCTGGGTGTTCCTGCTGAACATCCCCGTCGCCCTGGTGTGCGTCCCGATCGCCCTGCGCCACGTGCCCGAGTCCACCGGGGACACCGCCCGCCCGGGCGGGGTCGGGAGCGGGGGAGGGCCCGCCCACCGCCGCTTCGATGTCCTCGGCGCCGTCCTCGGCGCGCTCTCGCTCGCCCTGGTGACGTACGCCCTGATCGAGGCTCCGAGCGGTTCCCCGCTGGTGCCGGTCACGGCGGTCGCGGGCGTGGCGGCGGGGGTGGCCTTCGTGTACGTCGAGCGGCGGCGGCCCGATCCGATGATGCCGCTCGACATCTTCGCCTCGCGCCAGTTCACGGCCGTCAACCTGGTGACCCTGTGCGTCTACGCGGCGTTCGGCGGCTTCTTCTTCCTGACCGCGCTCCAGCTCCAGGTGGTGGCGGGCTACTCGGCGCTCCAGGCCGGCACGGCACTCCTGCCGACCACGGCCTTGATGCTGTGCTTCTCCGCCCGCTCCGGCGAACTCTCCCAGCGCATCGGTCCGCGCATCCCGCTGACGGTCGGGCCGCTGCTGTGCGCGGCGGCGATGCTGCTGATGCTGCGCGTCGGCAAGGACGCGTCGTACGTGGCGGACGTACTGCCCGCGCTGCTGGTGATGGGCCTGGGCATGGTGACCCTGGTGGCGCCGCTGACCGCGACCGTGCTGGCCTCGGTGGAGACCGGCCGGGCGGGTCTGGCCAGCGGGATCAACAACGCGGCCGCCCGCGCGGCCGGGCTCGTCGCCGTGGCCGCGCTGCCGCTGCTCACCGGGATGGGAGCGGAGGCGTACCGCTCGGCGGACGCCTTCGACGCGGCGTTCCGCCGGGCGATGCCGCTGTGCGCGGGCGTGCTGGTGGTCGGCGCGGTGCTGGCCTTCACGACCGTGCGCCGCCCGGCGCCGGGCTGCCTGCGCCCCGAGTGCCGCAGGCACGGTTCCCTGACCGCGCCCCCGCTGGAGCCGGAGCGCTCCCGGGGCGTCCTCGGGGGCCGCGGCGGCTCCCCAGGCTCCCCCGGCTCCCCCGGGGCCGGGCCTTCCGGCGCCGGTCCGGCTGCGTGACCGTGCCGGAGCTGTCGATCCGGTCGGCGGTCGGCGGTCGGTGTACGCGGGACGATCGCCCTGATGGGCGTGAACACGTTCGACAGGTGCCGGTCGGCGGTCCGCTCCGGAACGGATCGTTCCCCGGCTGCCGCGGGCGAGCGGTACCGATCACGGACGATGCAGCAGACTGGAACCCATGACGATTCACGAGAACCTCCTCGGGGGACCGCCCCCGACCCGTCTGCCCGACGACCCGGAGCCGCGCGAGCTCCTCGCGAACGGCACGGCCCCCACCGACGTCGCCGCGAAGTACCCCACCTCCTCGCTCGCCTGGGCGCAGCTCGCCGACGACGCGTTCGAGCGGGGCAGCGTCGTCGAGTCGTACGCCTACGCCCGTACCGGCTACCACCGCGGCCTGGACGCGCTGCGCCGCAACGGCTGGAAGGGCCACGGCCCGGTGCCCTGGGAGCACGAGCCGAACCGCGGCTTCCTGCGCGCCCTGCACGGCCTCGCCCGCGCCGCGCAGGCGATCGGCGAGCAGGAGGAGTACGAGCGCTGCAGCCAGTTCCTGAAGGACTCCTCGCCGGCGGCGGCCCAGACCCTCGGCTAGGCCGGAACCTTGACGGGAGCCCCGTCCGCGGGGCCCCCGGCGCGGGTCCGCCTGGTGTGACCAGGCGGACCTTGCGGTTTCGGGGGACGATTGTGGAGGATGCCCGGTGGGGACCGGGGCCCCCGTGTCGGTAACGGCAGGGGCGGACCGCTACCCGGAGCACAATCAGGAGACAGCGATGTCCCACCAGGCTCAGCCCCCGCAGGCTCAGGAGCCCGAGACCCCGCATCTCGACTTCCAGGGCACGACCCCGTACGAGGACTACGTACAGGCGGACGTGCTCACCCACCTCCAGCACACCCTCTCCGACGACCCCGGAGAGATGGTCTTCCTGGTGACGACCCAGGTCATGGAGCTGTGGTTCACGGTCATCGTCCACGAGTGGGAGACGGCGGCCAAGGCACTGCGAGCGGATGACGTTCCCGTCGCGGTGGCCGCGCTGAAGCGGTCCGTACGAGAGCTCGACGCGCTCAACGCGTCCTGGCGTCCGCTCGGACAGCTCACGCCCGCCCAGTTCAACTCCTACCGTTCGGCCCTCGGCGAGGGTTCCGGCTTCCAGTCGGCGATGTACCGGCGCATGGAGTTCCTGCTCGGCGAGAAGTCCGCGTCGATGCTCGTCCCGCACCGGGGCGCGCCCCGTGTGTACGCGGAGCTGGAGAAGGCGCTGCACGAGCCGAGCCTGTACGACGAGGTGCTGCGGCTTCTCGCGCGGCGCGGCCACGCGATCCCGGCCTCGGTGCTGGAGCGTGACGTGTCGCTGCGCTACGAGCCCGTGCCCGAGGTGCAGGCCGCGTGGACGGCCCTGTACTCCGGCGACGACAGCGACGAACTCGCCCGCCTCGGCGAGGCGCTGACCGATGTCGCCGAGCTGGTGTGGCGCTGGCGCAACGACCACCTCGTCGCGACCCGGCGGGCGATGGGGTCGAAGACCGGCACCGGCGGCAGCGCCGGAGTGGCCTGGCTGGAGAAGCGCGCGCAGAAGAACGTGTTCCCCGAGCTGTGGACAGCGAGGTCCTATGTCTGAGCGAGCCCTGTCCGCGCGGGCGGCCGACCTGGACGCCGCCGACGAACTCGCCGGACTGCGCAAGCGGTTCGTGCTCGACGACGTGGTGTACCTGGACGGGAACTCGCTCGGCGCGCTGCCGGCCGAGGTACCCGGCCGGGTCGAGGACGTCGTCCGCAGGCAGTGGGGCGAACTGCGCATCCGCTCCTGGGAGGAGAGCGGCTGGTGGACCGCGCCCGAGCGGATCGGCGACCGCATCGCCCCGCTGGTCGGCGCCGCTCCCGGTCAGATCGTGGTCGGCGACTCGACCAGCGTGAACGTCTTCAAGGCCCTGGTGGGTGCCGTACGGCTGGCGGGCGAGGGGCGCGACGAGATCCTCGTCGACGCGACGACGTTCCCGACGGACGGGTACATCGCGGCGTCGGCGGCCCGGATGACGGGCTGTGAGCTGCGTCCGGTCGACCCGGACGAGGTGCCCTCGGCGCTCGGCCCCCGCACGGCGGCCGTGCTGCTCAACCACGTCGACTACCGCACCGGCCGGCGCTTCGACCTTCCGTCCCTCACCGCCGCGATCCACGCGGCGGGTGCGATCGCCGTCTGGGACCTGTGCCACAGCGCGGGCGCCCTGCCGGTCGGTCTCGACGAGCACGGGGTGGACCTGGCGGTCGGCTGCACCTACAAGTACCTGAACGGCGGCCCGGGTTCGCCCGCGTACCTCTACGTCCGCGCCGGTCTCCAGGACCGCTTCGACTCCCCGCTGCCGGGCTGGAACTCGCACGCCGAGCCCTTCGCGATGAGTTCGTCGTACGAGGCCGCGCCGGGCGCGCTGCGCGGTCGGGTCGGTACGCCGGACATCCTCTCGATGCTGGCCCTGGAAGCGGCGCTGGAGGTGTGGGACGGCGTCTCCATCGAGAGCGTCCGCGCCAAATCGCTCGCCCTGACGGACTTCTTCCTGGAGTGTGTCGCGGCGTACGTCCCCGAGGGCCGGGTCGAGTCCGTGACCCCCTCCGCCCACGCGGAACGGGGCAGCCAGGTGGCCCTGCGCTGCGCGGACGCGGGCGCGGTGATGAAGCGCCTGATCGACAACGGAGTCGTCGGCGACTTCCGCCACCCGGATATCCTCCGCTTCGGCTTCACCCCGCTGTACGTCGGCTTCGCGGACGCGGAACGGGCGGCGGGGATCCTGGCGGAGACGCTCGGCTGATTTCAGTTCCGGCCGGGGAGATTCCCCGGCCGGGGAAATTTCAGCCCCTCCGGCGTTCGAGGAGCGGGGTCCGGGGCGGAGCCCCGAATACGGGAAGGGTAGGGGCGGAGGGGACGAAATCCTCTCCGCCCCTACCCGTACGCCGGGTATCTGCTCGCCCGGGGGAGCCACGGAAAAGGAGAACCGGCCCCCTTGACCGAGAGTGACAGCCCGCTGCCGACCCACGCCACCGGCCTGATAGCGTCCCCGCAAACGGCCGAATTGTTCCCCCGCCCGCCAAATCCGTTTCACCGCTGAGAGGTTGGAGCATGCAGGACGACGCCGCACCCCGGGACCGCGACGACGACGCCATCGCGCGCGACGCCGCCGAAGAGGCGTCGGCCTTCTCGCACCCGCCCGTGGACCCGGACGTCACCCTGGCGTACGGCGACCACCCCGACCAGGTGATCGACTTCTATGCCCCGCGCGATCCCGACCCGGAGGTCCTCACCCCTCTCGTGGCCGTGCTGCACGGTGGCGCCTGGCGTGCCCCGTACGACCGCCGCCACATCACCCCGTTCGCGGACTTCCTGACGCGCCGCGGATTCGCCGTGGCGAACGTCGAGTACCGCCGGGGAGAGGCGACTTCACCCGCCGCCAAGGGGCT
The DNA here is from genome assembly GCF_053600395.1 of Streptomyces sp. NPDC005070. Taxonomy (NCBI): domain Bacteria; kingdom Bacillati; phylum Actinomycetota; class Actinomycetes; order Kitasatosporales; family Streptomycetaceae; genus Streptomyces; species Streptomyces sp. NPDC005070. The sequence continues at coordinate 56,222 of NZ_JBSFZS010000040.1, forward strand.
CGCGATCCCCGCGCAGGGCGGTCCCGCGGACCCCGGGCGGGACGACGCGGCCTCCTCCGGGGCGGGCGACACCCCGACCGGGGCCCCGGTCGCCGGCCGCTGGCCCGACACCTTCGACGACGTGGCGGCCGCACTCGACGCGCTGCCCGCCCTCGTACGCAAGGCACTTCCCCAGGCCGACCCCCGGCGCATCGTCATCACCGGCCACTCGGCGGGCGGTCATCTGGCCCTGTGGGCCGCGGCCCGCCACCTCCTGCCCGCCGACGCGCCCTGGCACACCGACCGCCCCGCACCGCTGCGCGGCGTCGTCGCCCTCGCTCCGATCGCCGACTTCGAGGTCGCGGAGAAACTCGACGTGTGCGGCGGGGCCTCCCGCCAACTCCTGGGAGGGGACGCCACGTTCGCGGAACGCCTGCCCTACGCCGACCCGGTGCGCCTGCTCCCCACCGGCATCGCCACCACGCTCGTCCAGGGCCGCACCGACATCGTCGTCCCGCAGGCGGTCGCCGAGTCGTACGCGGACGCGGCGGCCAAGGCCGGCGAGGTGGTGGGTCTGACGCTGCTGGAGGGCGTCGGCCACTTCCCCCTGATCGACCCGGCCGCCGACGCCTGCGCCGTGGTGGCGGAGGAGATCGCGCAACTGGCCTGGTAGCCGCTCCAAAAGCGCGGTGAGAAAAGGGAATTGATCCCCCTTCCGCGAACCCCGGTCATACCCGTAGTACCTGAGAGCTACCTCTCGGATGGGTTCCCCAGCGGGACGCGGACGACAGGTGACGATCCGTAATTTCCCTTCCAGTGGCGCCCGACGACCGGGCGGACGGGGAGGAACGGACACCATGGATCGGCGTCTGCGTCGGATGTCTGACGCCCGGCGTTCGCGTCGGGCGGTGCGGGACCGGCAGGTGGGCCGGACGGTTCGGGACCGGCGTTCGGCCGGGGCGGTTCCGGACCGGCGTTCGCGCCGGCCGGTGCGGGCTTCGGCGCGAGATCGGAGCTCGGGTCGGGCGGCGCGTGACCGGAGCCTTTCCTGGGCCGTGCGGGCAGGCCGGCTGCGGCGGGCGCTGCTCGCCGTGACGGTCGTGGCCGCGGTCGTCGTCCCCGTGTCCGCCGCCGCACGCCCCGAGATCCCCGCACCGGCGCCCGCGGTCCTCGCACCGCCGACGGCGTCGACCCTGGACCAGGTGTACGCGGCGAACCGGGCGGACGCCGCCGAGGCGGCGCGGATGGCCGCGGACCACGGCGACCGCACCCGGGCCGCCGCCGACCGCGCCATGGCCTCGCCCTCACGCCACTTCCTCACCTTCGACGGCCGGGGTAACGGGCGGGCCGTCGAGGTCATCGGCGATCTCGCCCACGCCGACCGCGTGGCCGTCCTGGTCCCGGGCTCGGACACCACGCTGGAGACGTACGGCCGCTTCCGCGCCGGCGCCCTCGCCCTGCACGACCGGCTCGGCCCGCGCGGTGCCGTCGTCGCCTGGCTCGGGTACGAGACGCCGGGCACCGTGAGCACGACGGTCCTGACGGCGGCCCGTGCCGAGGACGCGGCTCCGCGACTGAGGGAGTTCCTGGGCCGACTGCGCGGAGTCGTCGGCCGGTCGGCGCACGTCTCCCTGCTGTGCCACTCGTACGGCACGGTGGTCTGCGGCCGTGCCGCCCCGGGGCTGGACGTGAGCGACATCGTCGTCCTCGGCAGTCCGGGCACCGGTGCCTCCTCGGCCGCCGCGCTGCACACCACCGCCCGCGTCTGGGCCGCCCGGGGCTCCGCCGACTGGGTCGCGCACGTGCCGCACACGAGCCTCGGTCTCTTCGGCACGACCGTCGGTTTCGGTTCCGACCCGGTGTCCCCGTCCTTCGGCGCCCGGGTCTTCCGGGCGGGCGCCGCAGGCCACAGCGGCTACTTCGCACCGGGCTCCGAATCCCTGGCCAACCTCACCCGCATCGTCCTCGGCGACACCTCGGAGGTGACCCGTGCGTGATCTCACCGGCACTACCGCACTGAAAGCCACGGCAGGCACGACCGCGCCGACCGGCTTACGGACCGCGATCCACCGCATCGACCGGTCCACCCCCGTGGAGCGGGACCGCGCCGTGGACGCCCTGCGCGCCCTCGCGATCCTGGGCGTGGTCCTCGGCCACTGGCTGGTGACGGCGCTCGTCGCGGACGGCGGCGCGCTGCGCACGGCGAGCCCCTTGCGGTACATGCCCTGGCTGACCCCTGTCTCCTGGGCCCTCCAGACGCTCGCCGTGTTCTTCCTGGTGGGCGGCCATGTGGCGACGAAGAGCCACGCGTCGGCACGGGCCCGCGGCGCGACGTACGGACAGTGGCTGCGCGCCCGCCTGGGCCGCCTCCTGAGGCCGGTGGCGGCGGTGCTGACGCTCTGGGCGGTGGCGACCGGCTGCCTCCTTCTGGCCGGCGCGGACTTCCGCACGGTGCACACCCTGGTGAAACTGGGGCTGTCCCCGCTCTGGTTCCTGGTCGTCTTCGCCGGACTGACCGCGGCGACACCGCTGCTCACCGGACTGAACCCGCTGTGGCCGCTCGCCGTCGTTCTCCATGTGGACATCGTCCGATTCGGCTTCGGCGGCCCGGCGTGGCTCGGCTGGGTGAACCTCGCGGCGGGCTGGCTGGTGCCGTACACCCTCGGTGCGGCCTGGACACGCTCGGAGCTGGAGCGGCCGCGCGCGGGCTGGGTGCTGTTCGGCGGTGGCGCCCTCGCGACGGCCGCCCTGGTGCTGTGGGCCGGATATCCGGCGTCCATGGTCGGCATACCGGGGGCCGCGGTCTCCAACCTCGACCCGCCCACGCTGGCCGCGGTCACCTTCGGCCTGGCCCAGTGCGGGCTCGCCCTGCTGCTGCGCGGGCCGCTGCGCCGGGCGATGCGGCGCCCGGCGGTCTGGGCCGCCATCGCCTTCGCCAACCTCTCCGCGATGACGATTTTCCTCTGGCACCAGACGTCCCTGATGGCGGTGTCCGCCCTCGGTCTGCTCGCGGGCCGGCTCCCCGGCCTGCACACCACCCCCGACTCTCCGGTCTGGGTGGCCGCGCGGGTCGCCTGGCTGCCCGTCTTCGGCTGTGCCCTCACCCTGTGCTGGTTCGCCTTCGGCGTCCACGAGCGGGGACCCCGCCGGCTGACCGGCCGCCCGTCCCGGGGCGTCCGCGTTCACCGCGGTCCCGGCCGGGCCACACCCGGGGCAGCGCCTCGTGCCTAGGGTGGACGGCGTGACCAGCGAGGAGCACCGGCCCCCGATCGGCGACCAGACCAACCTCCCTGACGTTCCGTCACGCGGACCCGGGCACCCCGTCACCAGCCCGTCCGTGACCTCCGCCCGGACCTCCGATCCGACCACCGCCCAGGCCTCCACCCCGCCCACCGCGCCCATCAGCCGCGGTCCTCGCGGCGGCGCCCGCCTGCGGGCACTCGCCGAGGCCCCTTCCCTGCTCCTGCCGTTCCTGCGGGGAGTCCTGACCGAGCTCGCGGTGCCGGCGGCCGCGCCGCTGCCACCCTTGTCCCGGCCGCGTCGGCTGAACCGGCTGCCGCACGTCGTGGTGTGTCTGACGGCCCTCGGGCTCGGGCTGGCGGCCATGGACGAGCTGAGCAACGGTTACCGACTGGGTTCCCCGCTGGGCACCCTCAGCGGTTTCGCGCTGGGCGCGGCCGTCGCGCTCGCGCTGTGGCGCCCCGTACCGGCCTGGTGGCTGGCGCTGGGCGCCACCGTGGTCGCGGCCGTCGTCGCCCGTGTCGGCATGATCGCGAACATCGACGGACCAGGAGCGCTGTCGGGACCGGACTGGCCCTGGAACACGCCCGCGATCATGGCGCAGTCCGTCGTTCTCTTCCTGCTCGCCCTGCGGTCGCCCCCGCGCGTCGCCGTCGGCGCGCTGTCGCTGACCGCTCTGGCGACCTATGCCCTGCAGGGTCTGTCGGGTGGACCCACGAGGGGCAGGCCCAACCCTGTGACCGCGGCCGTGCCGCTCGACGGACCGCCCTATCACCCGACGGGAATGTCGGCGGTGATCGCCTTCGCCGCGGTCGTCGTCCTCGGCACGGCACTGCACGGTCGCCGTGTGGCCCGTACCCAACTGGTCGAGCAGGCCTCGCTGACCGAGGAGGAGCGCGCCCGCCGCACGGTCCTGGAGGAGCGCAGCCGCATCGCCCGCGAACTCCATGACGTGGTCGCCCACCACATGTCGGTGATCTCCATCCAGGCACAGGTCGCCCCGCACCTGGTCGAGAATCCGACCGACGAGCTGAAGGAGAACCTGGCGGGCATCCGGCAGAACGCGCTGGAGGCGCTGACCGAGCTGCGCCGGGTGCTCGGCGTGCTGCGTTCGGAGAACCCGGAGGACCCGTACGGCGTCGGTGCCGGGGCGGGCGGGGCACCGGATGCCCCGCAGCCCACGCTCAGCCGTCTCGACGCCCTGGTCGAGAACACCCGCGCGGCGGGACTGGACGTGACCACGGAGATCGCGGGCGAACGGCTTCCGCTCGCCCCGGGCGTGGAGCTGTCGGCGTACCGGATCATCCAGGAGGCGCTGAGCAACGCCCTTCGCCACGCCCCGGGTTCCGCGGTCAAGGTGGAGCTGTGGCACTTCCCGCGGGGACTCCAGGTGAGGGTCGTCAACTCACGGCCCCAGTACCCCGCTCCGCCTTCCCCGGGCGCGGGGCACGGACTGCTCGGCATGCGGGAACGCGTGGCGATGCTGGGTGGCACCCTCGTGACCTCGAAGACGTCGTGCGGAGGGTTCGCCGTGGCCGCCTTCCTCCCGGGCAACGGCACCGCGCCCGCCGACGGAGCCGCCCGGACCGACGACACCCCGACAGACCCGCGAGGAGAAGAGACGCCATGACGACCGTGAGCGGCACCATCCGCGTACTGATCGCCGACGACCAACAGATGGTCCGCCAGGGATTCACCGTGCTGCTCAACACCTACCCGGGCATCGAGGTGATCGGTCAGGCGGTCGACGGACTCGACGCGGTCCGCCAGGTCGCCGAACTCGCCCCGGACGTCGTGCTGATGGACATCCGCATGCCCGAACTCGGCGGCATCGAGGCGACCCGCCGCATCACCACGGACACCCCGCACATCAAGGTCCTGGTGCTGACCACCTTCGACCTCGACGAGTACGTCTACGAGGCGCTGCGTGCCGGCGCGTCCGGCTTTCTCCTCAAGGACGCCTCGGCCGAACAGCTCGCGGAGGCGGTCCGCGTCGTCGCGGCCGGCGACGCCCTCCTCGCCCCGGGCATCACCCGCCGCCTCATCGCCGAGTTCTCCCGCCTCGGCACCACCCCGCGCGCACCCCTCAAGCAACGCGTCGGCGACCTCACCGAACGCGAGACGGAGGTCCTGGCCCACATCGCCCAGGGCCTCTCGAACGCGGAGATCGCCCAGCGCCTGGTGGTGGCCGAGCAGACCGTGAAGACCCACGTCGGCCGCATCCTGGTCAAACTGGGTCTGCGTGACCGCACCCAGGCGGCCGTCTTCGCCTACGAATCGGGCCTGGTCCGTCCCACGGGCTACTGACCCGCCCCCCGGCCCCGCCCGTCGGAGCCCCCGGCCGTACCCGTAGTACCTGAGACGGACCCCGAAGGACCCTCCTCGCAGGTGACGACCCCGCCCCCCGCCCGGGCCTACCGTTCTGAGCGTGACCGAGACGACCCAGACGCAGACGACGTCCCCGCCCCCCGGCGGTGCCGGGGCCAAGCCCCGCAGCCCGGAGTACCGCCTCGCGGCGGACGCCGTGCGCGGACTGCGGCAGGACATGTTCCACGACGCCTTCGCCTACCGCCCGCTGCCCCGCATGCGCACGGACGGTCCGGTGACGCGCCGCCTCTCCGCAACCCTGCGCAGGTACGCCGCCTGGACCCCGCACGCGACGGTGGCCGCGGCCGGCCTGCTGGCCATGGCCGCGGGCTACACCTCCGCCGGCGGCCCCGGCGGCGGCTCGATCGCGTCCCTGCTGTGCGGGCTCCTCGCCCTGCTGCCGGTCCTCGCGACCCTCGTCCGCCCGGTCGGCGCCTTCTGGCTCTCGATCGCGGCGGTCCCGGTCGTCGCCGTGTTCGACGGCGCCTGGAGCGACTGGCCGTGGCCCCCCGGCAGCTTCCTGGCGCACGTCATCGTGCTGACGGTGGTCGCCCTGCGGTCGCGGCCCCGTGTCGCGGCGTGGATGTGGCTGCTGACCGCCGCGTACAGCCTGATGGCCGAGACGTTCTTCGGCGGGGGCTACTACAGCGCCAACACGTTCCCGCTCCTGTTCGTCTCCGCGCTCGCCCTCCTGATCGTCACGGTCCTGAACATCCGCAAGGAGGCCGAGCAGGAGGTCACGGCCCACCAGTCGGAGACGGCCCACGAGCGTTCCCGGCGCACGCTGCTCGAAGAGCGCACGACGATCGCCCGTGAGCTGCACGACGTGGTGGCCCACCACATGTCGGTGGTCGCCATCCAGGCGGAGGCGGCGCCCTACCGGGTGGAGAATCCGCCCCCGGAGCTGGAGCAGGCGTTCGTCACGATCCGGGAGAACGCGGTGGCGGCGCTGACCGAGCTGCGCCGGGTGCTGGGCGTGGTCAGGGCCGAGGACTACGAGGCGCCGGACGCGCCGCAGCCCACCCTCGCCGATCTGGACAGGCTCCTCGCCAATGTGCGGGAAGCGGGTCTGACCGTGGAGAAGGCGGTCACCGGCGCGGTGCGCGAACTTCCGCAGGGCGTCGAACTGTCGGCGTACCGGATCGTCCAGGAGGCTCTCAGCAACACCCTGCGGCACGCGCCGGGCGCCTCCGCCCGCGTCGAGATCGGCTACGTGCTCGGCGGGCTCGGCCTGCGCATAGTCAACGGCCCCGTGCCGGTGACGACCCTGGAGAAGTCCACGCACGGCGCGGGGCACGGCATCACGGGCATGCGCGAGCGGGTCGTGATGCTGGACGGCGAGATGACGACGGGCGCCACGGACGACGGAGGGTACGAGGTGGCGGTGTTCCTGCCGGTGCCGTCGGGGGAGCAGAGCGGATGACGGGCGGTACGGGTCGCGCGATCCGCGTGCTGATCGCCGACGACCAGATGATGGTCCGCGAGGGCTTCTCCGTGCTGCTCGGCGCGATGCCGGACATCGAGGTGGTCGGCGAGGCGGTCAACGGACGGGAGGCGGTCGACCGGGTCCGGGAACTGCAGCCGGACGTGGTGCTGATGGACATCCGCATGCCGGAGATGAACGGCATCGACGCGACCCGCGAGATCGTCGCCGCGGACGGTGCCGCGAAGGTGCTGGTGCTGACGACGTTCGATCTCGACGAGTACGTGTACCAGGCGCTGCGCGCCGGGGCGTCCGGGTTCCTGCTCAAGGACGCCTCGGCCCGCCAGCTCGCCGACGGGGTGAGGGTGGTGTCGGCCGGGGAGGCGCTGCTCGCCCCCTCGGTCACCAGGCGGCTGATCACGGAGTTCTCCAAGCTCGCGGAGGAGCCGAGACTGCCGGCGACGGCGCACGGGGCGTACGGGGAGCTGACCGACCGGGAGACGGAGGTGCTGGTGCTGATCGCGCAGGGGCTGTCGAACGCGGAGATCGCCGAACGGCTCGTCGTCGCGGAGTCGACGATCAAGACCCATGTGAGCCGCATCCTGGTGAAGCTGGGGCTGCGGGACCGCACACAGGCGGCGGTGTTCGCGTACGAGGCGCGGCTGGTCACCCCCAGATGACGGCATCCGGCGCCCGCGGACCGGGTCGGCCCTGGTCAGCGGGGGCCGGGCCGGGCTAGCGTCCGTTCATGGCAGCTTTGGAGAGTACGCGGGCCTTCGACCCGTGGGATCCGGCGTTCGTGGCGGACCCGTACCCGGCGTACGAGGAACTGCGCGCGCGGGGCCGGGTGCACTACTACGAGCCGACGAACCAGTGGCTGGTGCCGCACCACGCGGATGTGTCGGCACTGCTGCGGGACCGCCGGCTGGGCCGGACGTATCAGCACCGGTTCACGCACGAGGACTTCGGGCGGACGGCGCCGCCGCCGGAGCACGAGCCGTTCCACGTGCTCAACGATCACGGGATGCTCGACCTGGAGCCTCCGGACCACACGCGGATCCGGCGGCTGGTGTCGAAGGCGTTCACGCCCCGTACGGTCGAGCGGCTGAAGCCTTACGTGGAGGGGCTGGCGGGCGAGTTGGTTGATCGGCTGGTGGCGGCCGGCGGCGGGGATCTGCTGGCCGACGTGGCCGAGCCGCTGCCGGTGTCGGTGATCGCGGAGATGCTGGGTGTCCCGGAGTCCGAACGGGCTCCGCTGCGGCCCTGGTCGGCGGACATCTGCGGGATGTACGAACTGAATCCCTCGGAGGACGTGGCGGGCAAGGCGGTGCGGGCGTCGGTCGAGTTCACCGAGTACCTGCGGGGGCTGATCGAGGCCCGCCGCAAGGAGCCTGGGGACGATCTGATCTCGGGGCTCATCGCGGCCCACGACGAGGGCGACCGGCTCACCGAGCAGGAGATGATCTCCACCTGCGTGCTGCTGCTCAACGCGGGGCACGAGGCGACGGTCAACGCCACCGTGACCGGCTGGTGGACCCTGTTCCGGCATCCGGAGCAGCTCGCGGGGCTGCGGGCGGACCACACCCTGATCCCCACGGCGGTGGAGGAGCTGATGCGTTACGACACCCCGCTGCAGTTGTTCGAGCGCTGGGTGCTGGACGACATCGAGATCGACGGTACGACGGTGCCGCGGGGTGCGGAGATCGCGATGCTCTTCGGCTCCGCGAACCGTGACGCCGCGGTGTTCGAGGATCCGGAGACGCTGGACCTGGCCCGGGCGGAGAACCCGCACATCTCCTTCAGCGCGGGCATCCACTACTGCATCGGCGCTCCGCTGGCCCGGATCGAACTGGCCGCGTCCATGAGCGCGCTCCTGACGAAGGCGCCCGGTCTCCGGCTCGCCGGGGAGCCGGTCCGCAAGCCGAGCTTCGTGATCCGCGGACTGGAGAGCCTGCCGGTGAAGGTCTGACCTCCGTCACCGCTGCGTCCGGCGGCGCGACCTTGCCTCGGCAGGTCGC